>NZ_JBIMPP010000021.1:0-114898 GCF_043906805.1 Actinomadura sp. SCN-SB
CCTGCGAGCGCGGGCTGCCGCCCTGGGCGAGCGCGGCGCGATGCCTGGCGTGGATCTCGGCGAGCAGCGCGGCGAGGCGCTCGGGCTCGTGGTGGGCGCCGCGTTCACGGTACGCGGCCAGTTGCGCGGCGAGGTCGTCGAACGCGGCGGCGGGCCAGTGCAGGCCCTTGGCCGTGAGCTCGCGGGACGCGCGGTGCAGCGCGGTGCCCAGGACGGGACCGGCGTGCATGGCCCCCTCCAGGAGCACCTGGTCGGCCAGGTCCAGCACCTGTTCCAGGCCGGAGGCGGTGGCCGTGCCCTGTCCGGCGCCCTTGCCTCCGACGTCCACGCGGAGGTCGGGGCCCGGCAGTCCTCGCTCGTCGGCGGCGCGGAACGCCCAGACCGCGAGCACGATGACCTCGCCGCGCATCGCCGCGACCGCGTCGGTGTGGACGTAGCCCAGCTCCCCCGGCACCAGGAACCGCACCGTGCACGTCGGCAGCTCCACCGACGCGACCGGATCGGCGGCCGTGGGGCGGTGGACGCGCGCCGCGTAGCCCGTCCGGTACGTGCGGCGCGCCGCCGTGAGGGCGCGTTCGCCCAAGACGCGGGTCAGCGCCTCGTCGTCGTACGTCCCGGGCGACCAGTCCTCGAACGGCTCGGGCGTGTCCGCGGCCGGCTCGTCGGGCGCCTCGGCCGCCTGCCGCTGGTAGGCGAGGACGAGGCCGATCTGGTGACGGCACACGCCCGTGGCCGCGCACGTGCACGACGCGCCCTCCAGCCCGCCGCCCCCGGGAAGCGTGGTGCGCGTGCCGTCGGGGAACACGCCCTCCACGGACCCGTCGCCGGCCACGCTCACGTCCGGGACGGTGCCCGCGTCCAGATCCTTGGCCGCCCGCTTGACCAGGCCCCGGTTGGCCAGCGCGGCCAGCGAGTCGGGCGTGAGGGCGAGCAGGTCGGCGCGGGTCATCGGCCGATCCGTTCCGCCACGAACCCGGCCAGTTCGCCCGGCGTCATCGCGCCGACATGAGCCCCCACGTTCGCCAGGCGCCGCGCCAGCTCGCGGTCGTAGGACGGGTTGGCCTCCTCGTCCAGCGCCGCCAGGCCCAGCACGTGCGTGCCCTGCTCCACCATCTGCTTCACCGTGCGGACCAGCCGGTACGGGTCACCGCCCTCGTAGAAGTCGGTGACCACGGCGAGGATGGCGCGGCGCGGGTTCTCGATCAGCCCGGCGCCGTACTCCACCGCGCGCCCGATGTCGGTGCCGCCGCCGAGCTGCACCTTCATCAGCAGCTCCACGGGATCGGTGACATCGGAGGTCAGATCGACCACGCTGGTGTCGAAGGCGATCAGATGGGTCTTCAGTCCCGGCAGCCCCCACAGGCAGGCGGCGGTCACCGCCGAGTGGATCACCGAGCCGACCATCGAGCCCGACTGGTCCACGATCAGGATCATCTGCCACCGGTCGAGCTGCCGCCTCGTGCGGGACACGAAGTGCGGATGCTCGATGTAGAGCCGCCCTTCCTGGGGCCGGTAGTGACCCAGGTTGGCGCGGATGGTCGTGTGGAAGTCGAAGTTGCGGGCCTGCTTCCACCGGCTCGGACGCCGCGACCTGGTGCCGTGGAACGCCTGCCGCACCCGCGTGGCCATCGTCCGCATCAGCTCCTGGACGACCTGCTCGACGATGCGCCGCGCCAGCGCCAGCACCTCCGGGTTCATCAGGTGCTTGGTGCGCAGGACGGCGCGCAGCAAGGTCGGGTTGGGCTCGATGCGTTCCAGCACGGCCGGGTCGGTGACCACCTCGTGGATCTCGTAGCGTTCGACCGCGTCGCGTTCCAGCCGTTCGATGGTCTCCTTGGGGAACAGCCGGTGGACGTCGTCGAGCCAGTCGACGGTGGTGAGCGCGGACGGTCCGTCCCCGGCCCCCCGCTCGCCGGTCGCCGGCCTGTTGCCGCCCCGGCGCACGCCCCGCCGTTCCAGGTCGGGGTCGCGCCCGTACAGCCAGCCGAGCGCCTGGTCGCGTCCGGCCGCGTCACCGCCGAGCGCGCCGCAGGACTCCTCCGCCGGCGCGCCCAGCACCAGCCGCCAGCGTTCCAGGGACGGGTCGGGCCGGGGGTTCATTCCGTTTCCTTTCGCACCTCGGCTCCGGAGGAGGCCAGGCCCTCGGCCGCGAGCAGCGCGTCCACCTTCTCCTCCAGGGCGCGCGCCTCGGCCAGCACCATCGGGTCACGCCCGGTCCGCAGCAGGGAACGGGCCGAGCCGCGCACGCCGCGCCTCTCCAGCAGCCGCCGCGCGATCGTCTCGCGCTCGCGCGGCGGGAAGAACTCGAACGCCTGCCGCAGCGCGGGCAGCGCGATCAGGAAGTCGTGCTCGGACAGCCCGCCGATCAACTCGTCCAGCACGGCCAGGACGCTGCGCTCCCCCGGCCCCGCCGACGCGTCCTCGGCGGCCAGGACCTCGTCCCGGGCCAGGGCGAACAACCCGGCCAGCCAGTCGCCGACGATCCGCGGGCTCGCCGCGCCCAGCACGGCGCGTACCGGATCGGCGGCGGCGCCCAGCGACCAGCCCAGGCCGAACGCGGCGCCGCGCAGGTCGGGCGGCGCCTCGGCGCAGACGCTGACCCGTTCCGCGACCGCGAGCGCCGCGTCCCGGTCGAGGTCGAGGGTTCCGGACGCGTGCAGCAGCGCGTCGCGGGTCGCGGCGAGCGCGCGCAGCCGGGCCGGTTCCGCCGGGGCGGGGCCGCCGCGCACCCCCTCCACCAGCCACAGCACCCGGGTGACACAGCCCTCGACGACCGTGCCGAACAGCGGGCTGCCCGCCGTGCCGAGCAGCCGGTCGTGCCGCCACAGGCCCAGCGTGGTGCCGAGGACGTCCCCGAGCCCGCCCAGGTCGGTCGCGGCGGCGATGGCGGGTGTGATCGTCCCGGCGATCCGGTCCGAGATGTCGGCGCAGCCGCACAGCGCGGCGTCGAACAGGACGACGGCCAGGCGCCCGATCTCCGTGCCCGCGTCGTGGGCCCGTTGCTCCAGGACGGCCGCGGCGGCGTCCCGGAGCGTCGCGCCGTACGCGCCCGCCTCGATCAGCGCCGCCAGCCGGTGCTCGCCGGGCTCCAGCCTCCAGCGCTCCTCCAGCACCGGCTCCGCTCCCGTGGCCGGACCCGACTCGCGGGTGAAGCCGGGGATCCCCAACACCCTCAGGCGGTGCAGGACGCGGCTGCGATGCAACCCCCTGTCGTTGGACAGCTTCAGGTTCACCGCGCCCCTGCCGTCCAGCTTGAGCCGTTCGAGCTCGGCGTTCACATCGTGCAGCAGCGGCGGCGCGGGCGTTCCCGGACGCAGCGCTCCGACCCGGTCGCCGCTCAGCGCCGCGACCATCTCGGCCACCGCGGGATGCGCGCCCGGCTCCAGCGGGCCACGTGACGTCCACGGCAGCCGCTGGTCGAGGTCGTCGGTGACCAGCGCGGCGACCAGCCCGTCCAGCAGGTCGGTACGGGACGGGTGGCGGTGCCCGCGCAGCCGCGCCAGCCCCTCGGTGAGCGTCCGCGCGGCGATCAGGTCGGCGGTCGACACCCGCTGGCGGCGCTTGCGCAGCCGCGCCACCACGGCCTCGGTCAGCCCGGCCGCCGCGGCCTCCGGCCCGCCCTCCCATAGGCGCTGGTAGTACTCCGGCGACGGCATCCCCGACTGGTAGCCGGTGAACGCGTCCAGCCGCTTGAAGGAGTACGGCACCAGGTAGCTGCCGCCCAGCGCGCCCTCCGGCGGCATCGGCACCTCCGGCCAGCCGGCCTCGTTCCCACCCGGGTCCGTGCGCCGGTCCTGGACGAGGCGGCGGACGGCGGCCCGGTGGAAGCCGCCGGTGACCACGACGACCGGGCGTCCGTCCGCGTCGGCCACCGCCGCGCGCACCCAGCGCGCCATGTACGCCTCGCGCGCGGTGTCGTCCTCCCCGGCGTCGGACTCCCCGCGGACGAGGTCGAAGTAGGCGGCGAGGCGTTCGCCCAGGTCACCGTTCTCGTCGTCGCCCTCGAACATGTGGTCCCAGAGGGCGTCGACATTGTCCACCGCGAACGCCGCGCAGAGCCGTTCGGTGACCTCGGCGTAGCGTTCGTCGGCGTCGGCGTACCGGTTGCGCCGGTCGGCGAACGCCGGATGCCAGGCGGGCAGGTCGATGAACCGCACCTCCGCGCCGCACGCCCGGCCCTCGTTGATCGCCACCCATTCGGGCGAGTACGCGCAGAACGGCGACCAGGACGCGTGCGTCCGCCGCTCGTCCCGGTAATGACTGAAGATCGCGATCGGCAGGTCGTGGCCGAGCAGCAGCTCGTCCATCCGCCCGCTGAAGTCGGCCGGCCCCTCCACCAGCACGTGCGCGGGACGCAGCCGCCGGATCGTGTCGCGGACCAGGCGCGCGCAGGCGGGGCTGTGGTGCCGCACCCCGATGTAGGTGACCCCGTCCTCCTCCTCGGGCAGGCTGTGCGGGGCCGCCGCGTCCAGGGGCGACTCGTGCACCGCGGCCATCAGCCCGGGAGACGGTGGCGGGCGGCGTGCAGGGCCTTCCACTGCCGGCCGCTCCGGCGCGGAGCCTGCTGCTCCAGGTAGCGGCGGAGGCGGGCCAGGTCATCGGGGTTGTCCTTGGCGGCGGTCCCGGCCAGGCACTCCACGATGTCCTCCGGGGTGCCCTCCTCTCCACGCAGGAACCAGCCGCGGAGGCCGACCGCGTGCGCGACCGACACCGCCTCGGCCGTGCTCATGACCGTCGACAGCCGGTCCATGGCCTGGCCATTGGCCGCCTTGCCGGAGCGCAGCTCGCGGAACGTGGTGACCAGCACCTCCAGCACGTCCCGCCGGGGCGGCACGCCCACCCCCGACTGTTCCAGAAGCCGGGACGCCTCCGACTCCACCAGGTCGAGCTCGGTGGCGAAGTCGGCGATCGGGAACACCGTCTCGAAGTTGAACCGCCGCTTGAGCGCCGCGCTCATCTCGTTGACGCCGCGGTCGCGGGTGTTGGCGGTCGCGATGACGTTGAACCCCTCGCGGGCGAACACCATCGCGTCGGGACCGGTCAGCTCGGGAATGGCCAGCACCCGGTCCGACAGCGGCGACAGCAGCGAGTCCTGCACCTCCAGCGGGCACCGGGTGATCTCCTCGAACCGCACCACCTTGCCCTCGGCCATCCCGCGCAGCAGCGGCGCCGGCACCAGCGACCGGGTGGACGGGCCCTCCGACACCAGCAGCGCGTAGTTCCACGAGTACTTGATCTGGTCCTCGGTGGTGGCGGCGCCGCCCTGGATGGTGAGGGTGGAGTCGCCGCTGACGGCCGCCGCGATCAGCTCCGACAGCAGCGACTTGGCGGTGCCGGGCTCGCCCACCAGCATCAGCCCGCGGCTGGTGGCCAGCGCGACCAGGGCGCGGTCGATCAGCGAGGGGTCGCCGACGAACTTGCGCCGCACGCCCCGGTCGGGATCGCCGACGATGAAACGGCGCGCCGCCTCCAGGCTCAGCGCCCAGCCGGGCGGGCGCGGGGCGGTGTCGTCCTCCCGCAGCCTGGCCAGCTCGTCGGCGAACCGCAGCTCCGCCGGGGGACGCTGTAGCCGATCTTCCTCTTCACGTGCCTGTGCGGTCATGCTCTCTTCTCATCCGCGGATCGTCTGCGTGGGTCGTCTGCGTGGTTCGTCGGGGGGCTAGAGCGCGGATCCGGCCAGCCAGGTCAGGTCGGCCAGCACCTCGGACGCGGTGACCGGGTCGAGCTCGCCGAAGGTGTGCCGCGGGTGCCTGCTGGGCCAGAAGTCGCCGGGCCGGTCGTTGATCCAGACCACCTCCAGGGTCTGGTCCCCGCTCCCCTGGGCGAAGCCGGCGTTGATGCCCATGTCCAGGTCGATCAGCACGTGCAGGCCGCCGGGCACGGGCTTGGAGATCCACCGCTCGACGCCGGCGTCCAGCGGCATGCCGCGCTCCCAGCCACGCCGCACCAGCCCCAGCACGGTGTGCACCGGCACCTTGATCCCCTCGAAGCGGGCCAGCCGCCCGGACGCGCGCTCCTCCTCGGTCAGCACGTGGGTCTCCCGGCCCAGCTGCGGGAACGGCTGCACGATCTCGTAGTCGGCGAACACCTCCGACCAGGCCGCCACGTCCCGGCCCAGATCGAGAGGGTGCGCGATGCCGATGGACGCCTTGTCGGGGAGGGTGAAGGCGTCGTCGTCCACGTCCGCGAGGGTGCGGTCCTCGGCCAGGCGGAAGGCCCGCGCCGCGCCGCCGCCGTCCTCCGCCAGCCAGACCAGGCGGCGGGCGATGTGCCAGACCAGCGGGTGCTCGACGAACAGGCTCCGGAACTCCTCCGGTGTCCAGCGGCGCCGCGCCACCATCCCCGACTCCAGCCGGGCGACCTGGTCGGCGGCGACCGTCCGCACGTCCTTCTTCAGGCCCGCGAACCTCTTGTACGCGGCCGGCGCCAGCGTTTGATCATCCTTGGCGCCCGGTTTGGGCAGGGTCTTGCGGCGCTTGCCGTCCTCATCCGTGACATACGGCTTGAGCTGCTCGTCGAAGCCCACGGTGAAGCGGCGCGCACCGTAGTCGAGGGTCATGCCGCCGTCGGCGTCCAGCCCGAAATCGGGGACCAGCCGGTCGGCGAGCTGCTCCGGGCTCAGCCCGAGCCTCGTCGCCACGTCGGCGATCTTCTCCTGCGCCCGGGTCTTCAGGCCCTTGAACTTCACCTTCTGCGCGATGCCGTGCAGGTGCAGCAGCGCCACGTCCGTGCCGATCTCGGCCAGCACGTCCAGCCCGGCGACCGCCTTCTGATGCCCGCCCTCGCCCGGCCAGGCGCGGATCACCGGGGTGAGGCGGCGCACCGTCTCGTCGTCGCCGAGCCACGCCAACTGGTGCATCGCCCAGCCGTCCTTGGACGGGGCGCCGTTGCGCTGCCATTCCTCGAACACTCCCCAGGAGTACGCGGCCAGGGAGCCGGGCTCGCACGTCTCCTTCACCACGTCGACGCCCGCGTACACCTGACCGGGCTTGGACATCGCCAGCATGGTGACCAGATGCCGGGCCGCCGTGGCCGGCAGCGCCCGCCCGTCCCCGCGCAGCGTCACCTGCGGCAACCTGGCGGGATCGGCCCACTCCGGGGTTTCGGGCATCTTGGCCGGGAGGCGGCCCAGCGGGTCGGCCGTCAGCATCGCGCCGATCGCCTCGGCGGCCCGGTCGCCGTGCTCGCGCGCCGCCTCCACGATCGACTCGTGCCCTGTACCGGACGCTATCAGCACCAGCGCGCCCTCGGCCTGGCGGCGAGCCTGGCCGGGCTTGCCCAGCGCGGCCGGAATCAGCATGCGGGCGGCCCCCACCCCGTGCCGTTCGAACCAAGCCACCGCCGCGTTACGCGCCGTCTTCGAGCGTTCGTACCAGGCGGCCATCTGCACGGCGACCTGCGCGTCCAGGTAGG
This sequence comes from Actinomadura sp. SCN-SB, assembly GCF_043906805.1. NCBI lineage: Bacteria > Bacillati > Actinomycetota > Actinomycetes > Streptosporangiales > Thermomonosporaceae > Actinomadura > Actinomadura sp. SCN-SB. Next base: position 7,414 of record NZ_JBIMPP010000021.1, read on the forward strand.
GCAGGAGCACGTTGGCGCATGAGCCGGGGTTGTTCCTGGCCGTCTTCAGCGCCACCTGCCGCGCGTCCAGGCCGTAGCGGCCGATGATGGACCTTATGTAGGGCACGTCGTCGGCGTCCGAGTAGACGGGGCCTTCCCACTCCAAGAGAAGGGGACGTATCACATCTTCCGGGCCCTGCGCCATCAGGTGGGGCACCAGGTAATACGGCAGCTCCCCTTGCCGGTACTTCTCGGCCAACGCATTCCAGTCGTTGCCCTCTGGGAACGCCCCGCCCCATACAGGCGAAGCGGGCGCCGCCCATTCGTCCTGCTCGCCCTCGGCCCACACCATGTCCGCGCCGTCCGGCACGGGAAGGCCCGCGATGACGACGGGCTTCCTCGCCTTGCGAGGGCGCGTCCAGGGCGGCTCGGCCAGCAGGGGCGGCAGCGCCTCCACCGGCGCCTCGGGCACCCGTACGGTGGCCGCGAGGACGGCCGCCACCACCGCCCGCCCTTCCTCGGTCAGCCCCGGGCGGGCGGCGTCGGCCGCGTCCGGGTGGCTCAGCAGGTGGCCTGCCAGCAGGTCCTTGAGGTGGTCTGCGGACTTGGCGTCCCCCTTGGCTTGTAGCTCGGCGGCGGCGGTCGCCAGCATGCGCGTCGCGCGTACGGGAAACCGGTTCGCCATCGCCGGCAGCGCGGGCCGCACGTGCTTCTGGTCGAGCCTGTCGAGCAGCGCCTGGAACGCCTCGTCAGTGGGCAGCACACTGAGCAGGTCCAGGATCCGCTGGCGTTCGGCGCTGCCGAGATAGGAATCGTCCAGGGATCCGGTGAGGATGGGCAGGACGTCCGCGCCGAGGCCGTCCACCAGGGTCGTCAGGACCTCGGCCGTGCATTCCGCCCACCACAGCAGGGCGTCCGTGCCCAGGCGGGTCACGTGGTCGGCGGTTCCCAGAGACTGGAACAGCGGCACGCGCGGGTCGTCTTTGCTGTACGCGTGCGCGCGGCCGACCTCGGCACAGCATTCCGCGACCCAGTCATGCCGGGTCGGGACCAGGTACGACACGATGAGCCTGCGGTACTTCTCGTCGCGCAGCGCCGCAAGGCGCTCCACGGCCTGCTCATACTCGGCGTCATCGGCTGCGGCCAGCAACGCCCGCATTTTGCGCGCACACACCCGTGCCGCGGTCGAGCCGAGTGCGTAATCGTGGCGGACGGCCCCCCGCTTGTGCTTGTTACGGGATTTGGTGCCATGGATGGCCCGGATCGACCCGAGCTCCACCACCGCGCACGCCGCGAAAGCGGCGCCGTGCTCGATCATCCAGGCGTCGAGGAAGACCTTCAGCACCGCCGCGTGGTCGGCGCTCCCCTGCCGCGCCGCCGCGATCTGCGCGACGACCGCCGCGCCCTGCGGATCGGCCTGTCCCTCCAGGTACAGCCGCGCCTGAACGGCGAGCCCGGCGTCCCCTACATCCCCGGTGAGCTCGTCAAGATAGTCCTGGCACTGCTCCACATAGCCCTGGGCCTTCTTGACCGCCCCCTTGGCCACCTTGGCCGACGCCAAGGCCACCCCGCCACGGCGTGGATGGATCGACCGGTGCCACGCCTCGGGGACCACCAGGATGTCCTCGCTCATGGGCGGGTTCCTTCGTGTTCGGCGGTGAGGTTCGTCAGGTCGGTGAGGATCTCGGAGACCATCGCGGCGGGCAGGTCGCCGAAATCCGGCGCCGCGCCGTGGGCGCGGCGCAGCTGGACGGCGGCCAGCTTCTGCTTCTCGAACATGTCGACGTAACCCGCGGAGATGCCGGGATCGAGCGTTATGGAGACGTACAGGCCGGGGCCGATCTCGCGGGAGATCCATCCCTCGATGCCGGCGTCCTGCGGCTCGCCGCGTTCCCAGCCGCGCCGTTGCAGGCCCAGCACCTTCCCGGTCGGGACGGTGATGCCCTCGAAGCGGGTCAGCCTGCCGGAGTCGCGCTCGGACTCAAGAAGCGTGTGGACGGGACGTCCGAGCTGGGCGAAGGGCTGCAGGATCTCGTAGTCGGCGAAGATCTCCGACCAGGCGGCCACGGCCTCGCCCAGCTCGATGGGGTGCGGGATGCCGACCGTCGCCTTCTCCGGGAGGTCGATGACGTCGTCCCCGGCGTCGGCGTACGTACGGTCCTCGGCGATCCGGAAGAAGGTGGTGCCGCCGTCGTGCTCGGCCGACAGGACCAGGCGGCGGACGATGTGCCAGACCAGGGGGTGGCCGACGAACAGCCTCTGGAACTCCGCGAGCGGCCAGCGGCGGCCCTTCAGCATCGCGGTCTCCAACCGCTGGATCTGGTCGGCCGCGACCGTTCGGACGTCCTTCTTGAGCTGGGAGAACCGTTTGTAGGCCGCGGGCGCGAGCTCCTGGTCGTCCTTGGCGCCCGGCTTGGGCAGCGCCTTGCGGCGCTTGCCGTCCCCGTCCAGGACGTACGGCTTGAGCTCCTCGTCGAAGCCCACGGTGAAGCGGCGCGGGCCGTAGTCGAGCGTCATGCTGCCGTCGGCGTCCAGCCCGAAGTCGGGCACGAGCCGGTCGGCGAGCTGCTCGGGGGTCAGCCTCAGCTCCGCGGCGACCTGCTCGATCCTCTCCTGGGCGCGGGCGCGGAGCGCCTTGAACCTCACCTTCTGCGCGATGCCGTACAGGTGCAGCAACGCGACGTCCGTGCCGATGGCGGCGAGCACGTCCAGGCCCTGCACGGCTCGGGCGTGGCCGCCCTCCCCCGGCCAGGCGCGGATCATCGGCGCGAGCCCGCGCACGGCGTCGTCGTCCCCGAGCAGCCCGAGCTGGGTGAGCGCCCAGCCGTCCTTGGACGGCGAGCCGTGCGCCTGCCAGCGCCTGAACACCGCCCAGGAGAACGCGGCCAGCGACGCCGGGTCACAGGTCTCCCGGACGATGTCGATCCCTGGATAGGTCTCGTCGAGCGTCGAGAGGGCCAGCATCGTCAGCAGGTGCCCGGTGGCCTCCGGGGGCAGGCTGCGTTCCCGGTCGCGCAGCAACACCTGGGGCAGGCCGAGCGGCGCCGCCCACGCGGGGACCTTGGGGATCCGGGCGGGCAGGACCTCCAGCGGATCGGTGGCCAGCAGCGCGGCGACCGCCTCGGCGGCCTCGGCCGTGTAACGACCGGCGACCTCGACGACCGCCTCGTCGCCGTGGCGGGTGGCGAGGTGGCGCAGCGCGACCTCGGCGTTGCGCCGGGCGGCCCCGGCCTTGCCGACGGCGTCGGGGACGAGCATCATCGCCGCTTCGAGACCGTGCCGGTCGAACCAGGCGACGGCGTGCTTGCGGGCCGACTTCAGCCGCGCGAGCCAGTTCGCCTGGAGCGCGGCGACCCGCCGGTCGAAGAAGGGCAGCAGCGCCCCGCCCCAGTTCGCGGGCCCCGCCTTGGCGAGGCGCAGCGCGATGGGCAGCGCGTCCAGACCGTACCGGGCGACGAACCCACGCAGCCTCCAGCCCAGATACCAGTTCTCCTTGGGAACCCAGTCCTGGAGCATCGGCAGGACGGCCTCCCTGGGGCCGTGCAGGACCACGTACACCTGGTCTATGGCGCGCAGCTCGTCGAAATCGCGGATCATCTCGTCCAGGTCCCGCCAGTGCTGGGACGGCCCGGAATCGGCCTTCCACTCCTCGCGCTCGCCCGGCGCCCAGGACACCGAGCGCAGGTCGGGCGGTTCGAGCCCAGTGACGGTCAGCTTCTTCGCGGCCTTGCGGCGTGTGCTCCACGGAGGCGCGACCAGCACCGCCGGCAGCTCCTCCGCCGGTGCCTCGGGACGCCGTGCCGTGGAGGCGAGGACGGCCTCCAGGGCCGCCCTGTCCTGGGCGGGCAGGTCGGGCAGCAGGCGTTGTGCCAGCTCCCGGTGGGCCGGGACGTGCGCCTTCAGTACGTCGGCCGCCAACGACGAGGTCTTGGACACGCCACGTGACGCGGATGTGAGCAAGCGCAGCGCGCGCTTGGGGAACCGTGTGGCGGCGTCGGCCAACGCGGCTTCCGTGTAGGGCCGGTCCACGCGGTCCAGCATGAGCTGGAACGCCTCGTCGGTGGGCAGCATCGCCAGGGTGCGCAGGGCCAGCCTGCGCTGGTCGGCGTCCAGGGGACTGCTATCGAGGGATACGGCGAGCGCCGGCACGATCGCGGTGCCGACGCCCTCGATGATGGTGGCGAGAACGTCGGTATGCACTTCGCTGTGTCCCAGCGGCAGTTGTGTGCCCAGCACCTCGGCGTGGTCGGGGGAGCTCAACGAGCACCAGAGCAGCCAGCCGCCGAAATGCAGTCGGGCGGTCGGCACCACGGCGACGCATTCCTCCACCCAGTCGGCCCGGGTCGGTATCAGGTACGAGGCCATCGCCTGCTGCGCCGGCATGGCGCGGTGGTCGGCCAGGTGTTTGACCGCGTCCTCGTACGCCTCGTCGTCCGACGCGGCGAGCAGGGCGCGTACCTTGCGGGGGATGTGCCGTGCGGCGAAAAGGCCGTGGATCACATGCCCGGGGTCCACGAACCTGATCGCCCTGTGGTCCATCCCGAGATGGCGGTAGCCGGGCGCCGCCATGCCCGCGAACTCGGTGAGAGCGCAGGCGGCGAACGTGAGCCCGTGCTCGCGGATCCACGTGTCCACGAACAGTCCGAGCACGTGTCCGTACCCCCCGTGCCGGTGCGCCAGGACGGCGGCGACCGCCCCCGCGCCGAGCGGGTCCGGGTCACCGTCCAGGTGACGGCGGAGGGCGCCTACCACAGCGCGCTCGCTGTCGGGCGACCCCAGCGCCGCCTCGACCGCCGCCATCCCGTCGTCCAGCATCTCGGCGGCCTTCGCGGCGGAGGAGCCGTCGACCGTGACCTCCGGGACGGCGCCTCCCCCGCGCCGCGGGTGCAGCCGGTGCCGCCAGTCGGCGGGGAGCACGAGTTCCCGCTCGTCTCGTGGCTTGCCGTCTTCTGGCTGGTCGGGGCTGTCGGTGGGACGGTCGGCGGCGGATCGGTCGCTCATGTCGCCACACGGTAGGGCAGCCCGCCGACAATTATCGCCCGGTTGCGCCGAGATCCACTGATTAGAGTCAGTCAGTACTGATCAACCCGGTCAGCGGGATATCGACCGCACGGAGGTTCGAGTGGGCACGAGGTTCACGCATCGGGTGAAGGCCCGCTACGGCGACTGCGACATGCAGGGCGTCGTGTACAACCCGAACTACTTCGTCTACCTGGACGACGCGATGGACACATGGATCCAGAGCGAGCTGGGGCCGGACTACCTGGGGCGGTTCGACTACGTCGTCAAGAAGGCGTCCCTGGAGTGGGAGGCGCCCGCGAGGTGGCGCGACGTGGTCGAGATGCGGCCCGAGGTCACCCGATGGGGACGGACGTCGTTCGACGTGTCGGTGGCCCTGTCGGTGGACGGGCGTCGCATCGGCGTGGCCGAGTTCGTCTTCATCAGTGTCGAACCGGGCTCGCATGAGCCGAAGCCGGTGCCGATACCGGAAGAGGTGCGTAACGCGCTGAGCGTATAACGCTCAGGTGGGCTCCGCTGACTCTACGATGCCGTTACCGCGCCTTCGTCCTTGGAACCGTCCCGCGGCGTTGGAACCGTTCTTCGTCGTTCGGGCCGTCCTCAAGACCCCGGTTGGAGCGTCACCGTGAACCAGTACGACGGAACCGCCGCCCCGCAGCCTCGTCTCGATGACGGCGAACGGGAGCGGCGGCGCGAGCGTGCCGCCGCGCTGGCCGCGGAACTGCCCGTCAAGGACGTGACGGCGGTCGCGATGACCTGGGTGGACACCAGCGGCATCACCAGGACCAAGGCCGTGCCGCTCAGCCGGCTGGAGTACGCCGCCGCCTGGGGAGTGGGCATGTCGCCGGTGTTCGACGTCTTCCTGCTGGACGACTCCATCACCCAGGGCCGGTACGCGGGCGGCCCGGCCGGGGACCTGCGGCTGCACCCCGTCCTGGACCGCCTGGTGCCGCTGGCGGGGATGCCGGGGTGGGCGTGGGCACCGGCCGAACGGTTCACCCAGGACGGCACGCCCCATCCGATCGACGCGCGATGGCTGCTGCACCGGGAGGTCGAGCGGCTGGCCGCCCAGGGCCTGTCGGTCCGCACCGCCTTCGAGGTGGAGTGGGCGGTATCGGACGGGGACGGGGAGGACTTCGTCCCTGCGTGCAACGGCCCCGCCTATGGGATGACCCGGGTGTCGGAGCTGTCGGACTACTTGCGCGACCTGCTGCGTGCGCTGGAGGCGAGCGGGGTCGAGGTGGTGCAGATCCACCCTGAGTACGCGGCGGGCCAGATGGAGTTGTCCGTGGCGGCCGAGGACCCGATCGGCGCTGCCGACACGCTGGTGCTGGTACGCGAGACGATCCGGTCGGTGTCCTTCACCCACGACCTGGTGGCCTCGTTCTCCCCCAAGGTCGCCCCCGATTCGGTCGGCAACGGCTGCCACATCCACCTGAGCCTGTGGCAGGACGATCCCGCCGAGGGCGGCTTCAACACGATGGCCGGGGGCGACGGCCCGTGCGGCATGCAGGGCACCGGTGAGGCGTTCGCCGCGGGGATCCTTGAACGACTGCCAGCGCTGTTGGCGATCGGCGCTCCCTCGGTGGCGAGCTACCTGCGGCTCGTACCGTCGCATTGGGCGGGCGCGTTCGCGTGCTGGGGCCTGGAGAACCGGGAGGCCGCGTTGCGCTTCGTCACCGGGCCCCTGGGCGATCGCAACCAAACGGCGAACGTCGAGGTCAAGTGCTTCGACGGCGCCGCCAACCCCTATCTCACCCTGGCGGCCGCGCTTGTGGCCGGGCGCGCGGGCGTGGACGGCGAGTTCACTCTGCCCGAGCCGGTCGACGGCGACCCTGCCGGGCTCGACCCTGCGGAACGCCAACGGCGCGGCATCCACGCGCTGCCCTCCTCCTTGGAGGAGTCGCTGGCGGCGTTCGAGCGTGACACGGTGCTGCGCGACGCCCTAGGCGAGGCCCTCGTCGACACCGTCGCGGTGGTGCGGCGCGGCGAGCTGGCCTTGTTCCAGGACGCCACTCCCGAGGAGATCACCACCGCCACCCGCTGGCGTCACTGACGCCTGCGGGTGGCGGCGCTCCCCTGCGAGCCCGGTCCCGTCCGGGTCAGAACGTCACGAGCGGGTCACCGACGAAGTCGGCGATGAAGTTGACGAAGAAGAACCCGAAGAACAGGAAGTTCAGGACCAGGATCACGTAGTGCCACGGGCGCGGACGCGCCGGGCGCGGCAGCCTGCTGTTGAGGTACATGAGCATGAACGGGTAGATCAGCGCGCCCAGGTTGGACATGTTCGCCGACCACTGCACCAGGCTGACCGGCAGCGCGAAGTGCAGGATGATCCCGATGATGACCAGCAGCACCAGCATGAACGGGTAGTAGAAGCGGCGCGGGTCGCCCTCCAGCAGCGCCCGCAGCCGGGGGCTGGTGGCGTGCGCGGCGTCGGTGGTCACCCGCACCATCGCCTCGAAGATCCCGAGCTGGGTGCTGAACAGGACGAGCACGCCCATGAGCAGCGCGACGTAGAAGAGCCAGCGGCCGTACTCGGCGTCCAGCGCGGTGGCCACGAAGGTCGGCACGTTCTCCTGCGTGACCTCCTGGCCGGAGATCTCGACCGCGCGGGCCATCAGGATCGTCGGCAGCAGCATGCCGATCATGGCGCCGACGAAGAAGACGCCCCACATGTCGGTGAGCAGCAGCCGGTACCAGCGCTTCCACAGCGCCCGGTTCTTGGCGTCGTCGGGGAAGGTCACGCCGCTGGCCAGCACCTGGACGCGCTCCCCGCGCATGCCGGACAGGAACCCGGCCTTGTGGCCCATGCCGTAGCCCTTGTCCCGGTAGTGGCCCATCACGTACCAGTTGAGGCCGGACGCCAGCGCGGTGAAACCGGCGAGCCCGCCGAGCTGGGTGGCGGTGATGCCCTCGGGCGGCGCGGCCGGGGTGACGAAGCCCTTGATACCGTCCCACCAGATCCCGAACGGGACGATGAACAGGCACATCAGCAGCAGGCCCACCAGGATCGTGCCCACGATGATCCAGTTGGCCAGCTCCAGCGCCCGGGAGATCCGGCGCGCCGCCGCGGTGATCAGGAACACCACGACCAGCAGCGCGATCGCCCACAGCCGCGGCTCCTCGGCGCCGTCCGGCGCGGTCTCGGCATGCACCAGCGCGTACAGGCCCTGCCCCGCGGAGGCGGCCCACCCTCCGACGATGAACGAGAAGATGACGATGAGCACCGACAGCGGCACCCACAGCTTCCAGCCGGGCGGGACGCGGCCCCAGCCCACCACGGGCACCTCCCCGGTCGCCACGACGTACCGGGAGCACTCGATGTTGTAGAGGGTCTGCAGTACAGCGGAGACGACGATGACCCAGCCGACGCCCTCGAAGCCGAACTGCCCGACGGCCTGCGGGCCCAGCAGCCACTCGCCGCTGCCGATGGAGATGCCGAGCGCGATCAGGCTCGGGCCGACGGCGTACTTGAACAGCTCCTTGGGTCCGATCCTGCGTACGCCGAAGACCTCCTCCGGGGTGGGCAGGTCGGTGACGGGCAGGTCGGGCCGGCTGACGCCGAGCCCGAGTGTCTTGTCGGTGGAGACGGGCGACGATGGCGGTTCGTCGGGAACGCTTTCCGTCGGGTCGGGGGTGTCAGGCATGGGGCGCCTCCCGGTGGTGGAACGTTCGGCCCCCGACTTCCTCGGTGACTGCATGATCCGCCCGCGAGGCGTTTCCGGCAAGACCCCGTTTCCGTCACGACCCCGTTTCCGGCATGGCCCCGGGGCGGCCTCTTCAGGACGCGCCCGGCCGGGGCCCGGTGGTCACCACCCGTCCGGCCTCGAACGCCTGCACGCGGATCTGGACGGCGCCGCAGGCGCACCTGGTGTAGGTCACCACGCCCTCGGACGTCAGATGCCGGGAGATGACCTCGTAGACGTCGGACTGAGGCCATCCGCAGCGCGGGCACTCGTTCACATGGATCCCGTTCCCACCGGCCGCCTCGCGGAGCCGTCGCTTCGCTTCGTCCGCGCGCGCCCGCCACATGTAAGGGTTATCTTTATAATGACGTTTACATCATGATGGCAGAGAGCGGGAGCCCCGGCAATGCGGATCAGCGGGTACAGCGGATACAAGAGCCACGGGGTGGCCGCCGCGGTCGCCTTGGTGAACGCCGTGACCAGCCGGGACGGCGACGACTCCGAGGACGCCCTGCGGGGGCTGCTGCGCGACCACGGATTCTTCTGGCACCAGTTCGAGCCGGGGCACGCCGAGGCGTTCCGTGAATGGGGACGCGTCCTGCGGCGGTTCTTCGAGGCGACCGACCTGGAGGCGGCCGTGGACCTGCTCAACGAGCAGTTGCTGAGCATCCCGATGCACCCGCACCTGGCCGACCACGGAGACCCGGCGGGGCTGCACATCCACTACGCGCCACCGTCCGCCGTGCTGCCACACAGGTTCCGGGCGACGACGCTGATGAACCTGTCCGAACTGGTCTGCGAGTACGGGCTGAACCGGACGGGCGTGTGCGCGGCCGAGGGCTGCGACCGCGTCTACGCCGACACCTCACGCTCAGGACGGCGCCGCTTCTGCTCGGAGTCGTGCGCCAACCGCACCAACGTCGCCGCCTTCCGCGCCCGCAAGCGCCGTTCCTGAACGCGCCGAGAGCCCGCGGGCTCAGCCGGTGGAGGAGCCGCGGGGCAGGCTCGGGCCGCGCGGCGGGATCTTGTCGGCCTCGGCCGGGTCGATGCCGCCCAGCGCGCCGGCCGCGGCGGCGTACGCCAGGTCGACCATGGTGACGTAGGCCGTGCGGATCTGGAAGTTCTGCCGTTCGGGCGGCAGGTTGCTCAGCTCCACCAACAGCGACGCGCCGCCCAGCAGGCCGTAGGCGTTGCGCGCGATCCCCTGGTACGTGCCGCCCGGGTACTGGGACACGACCGCCCCCGCTTTGGTGAACGCCCCGTACACCCGCACGCCCACCTGCTTGGACGCGTTGAGCGCGGCGTCGGACACGCCCGCGGCGTTCGGCCAGAAGATGGACGCCGTGATCTCGCGGCCGTCCGGCGGCGGGAACGCGTAGCGGCCCTGCATGTGGTAGTCGACCATGATGGAGGGGCGGAACGCCTCGTACTGGCGGCGGATCGCGGCCGCCTCCGGCACCGGGTTGTCCTTGGGCTTCACCGCGGGATCGTGGTAGCGGTTGATGTCGTAGCCCTGTCCCGGCTCACCGAACTCCGGGTTCGCGTCCGGGTCGTAGTTGTAGCGCCACTCGTGCACATGGCCGTCCGGGTTGGCGCGGACGACGACGCCCAGCGTGATCCTGGAACGCAGCTTCCTGGACGCGCGGTCGTTGCCCAAGCCGAGCTTGCGCAGCGCCAGGAGGGCCGATTCGGTGCCCAGCGGCTCGTCACCGTGCTGCTGCGTCACGTACATCAGCCGTTCGGGGCCGGTCCCAAGGGTGGCGAACCACAGCGGGCGCCCCTCGTTGGTCCTGCCGATGCTGCGGACCTTCACACGCCCGTGGCTGGCACGTTGCAGGTTCTTCAGGGCGCGCGCCAGCTCGGCATTGGTGTGCAGTCGTGCGCCCTGGCCGGGGCCGCCCTGCCGCCGGACGTCCTGCCCTTCGCTGGGACGGTACGAGGGGGCGGCGGCGTTGGCGGGGGGAGCCAGCAGGCCCGCCGTGAGGGCTGCTACGGACAGGCCCGCGACGAAGGGCCGGAGGAGACGGACACGCCGAAGGGATCGCACAGTTCGCAAGGGTCGGGTAGGTCGCACGAGGGGAGCCTCCTGGTGCTCGTGACGAACGGGCGGCGCCCCCGAACGGCCCGCATCCTGATGGAGTCCGGGTCAGCGGAAGGTGGGCTTGACGACGTCGATGCCGCGCCGGTGGTCGGCGATGTAGACGTAACCGCCGTGATAGTAGGCCGCCCACACCTGGGCGTTCTCCGGCCGGAAGTAGGCGATCTGGCGGGGGTTGGTGGGGTCGCGCACGTCGATGAACCGGGTGCCCTGCGAGTAGAAGGCCATCGCCAGGACGCCGTTCTTGACGTCGAAGTAGTGGGCCGAGCAGTCCTGGGTCTGGGATTCGGGGAGGCTGCCCTCCTGCCCCGCCACGCTCCACGTACCGAGCGTCTGGAGCCTGAACGGCTTCTGCGGGGTGGAACGCCACCCCTGGCCGCCGTACGAGCCCTTCAGTGAGGCGAGCACCAGCAGGCCGTCGTTCACACAGCCCGGGTTGAAGGTCTCCTCGGTCACGATGAGCGTCTGCCCGTCACCCCACTTGCGCGGGTCGGGGCCCTGGTCCCGGGTCTTGCCCACGGCGCGGTAGCTGTTGTGCATGAACGAGGAGAAGGTGGTGGCCTCGTCGATGCCGCCGCCCGCGTAGGGGATCGGGTTCCATGGGGTGGCGACGCGGTAGCGCTTCTTCACAGGGTCGTAGTGGCGCCCGCTGGTGCGGTAGCCGCGTACCCCGCCTCGCCCGGACGACCAGGCGATCCCGGCGGAGTCGACCTGGATGTCGTGGGAGTAGTCGGTCACGCCGTCGTTGCGCCCGGTGTCGATGGGGTCCTTGAAGACCTTGGGCTTGCGCGGGTTGTGACCCAGATCGGGCGCCCGCCCCAGTCCGCCGGCATCCACGACGCCTTGGCGGGCCCGCCCGTCCACAGGTACTTGCAGTCGTTGACGCACGAGGTGGTGTGCCCGGCAGGGACCTGCGTGTAGGCGATCTGCGTCGGCCTCTCGGGCCGGGACACGTCGATGACGTAGATGCCCGACTCGCCGGTGTCGGTGTTGCCGCCGAACGCCCGCGGGTCCCGCGACAAGTAGATGATCTTCCGCTTGTGGTCGGCCTCGGTGTCCTCGCCCTGCCAGTACCCCGGCAGGTCGAACGAGCCCACCAGCTTGGGGGCGCGGGGGTCGGCACTGATGTCGTACGCCTTGAGCCCGAACCGGCCCGTCACGTACATGATGGTGCGCTTGGCCCTGCCCTTGCCGTAGTCCATGAAGACCAGGGACGTGGCCTCCTTGGGCTCGGGCACGTTGCCCACGTGCTGGACGCCCTTCTGAGCACCCGGCGCGGCGGCGGATTGCGTGCTCGTGGCCGCGTCGCGCCGTACGTGGCCCGCGTGCGCCCCGAGGTTGCGGCCCTCGCCCTGGGCCTGCGAGGTGGCCGTCTGCTGGTTGCCCGGCTCCGGTGGGCAGGCCCATGCGGTGCCCGCCGCCAGCACCGCCACCGCACTGACCGCGCCTGCGCTGAACAGGACACTCCGGGAACCTCTGTGAAGCCGCATCGTGCCCCCACGCACCTTGAGTGGACTGAGTGGACGTGCCGCGGGCGCCCGGTGCGGGCGTCGCCGAGCCAAGTCTGTTCCGGCCCCCGTTCATGATCAATAGGCGATACCTCCCAAAATGCTTGCCGTCCCGCTGTGAGTGAGCGCCCAACCTCCCGTGGAGCGTCCACCCGCCCGCATACCCCCACCTGCGGCTTCCGGATCCGGCGCGGACGTGAGGTGCGCCTTCCCCATCGGGCGCACCTTCCGGAGGGTGAACCGGGTGCCGTACGCTCACCGGCGTCCCCATCGCCTGCACGGGAGCCGCGTTTGAACAGCGTCACGCGTACCGCCGCGCTGGTCGTGGGAGCGGTGGGGATGCTGGTGGCGCCGCTGGGCGTCATGAAGGTGCTCAACGGTCCCGACGATCCGCGGCTGTCGGTCGGCGCCGCCCCGCCCGCCACACTCATCCCCGGCGATGTCAGGGACGCCACCGGACGCATGGTCGCGGGCGTGGTCTGGACGGGCCTGACCGCCTACGACCCCCGCACCGGCTCCACCACCCTGGCCGCCGCCGAGTCCATCACGTCCCCGGACCGGAAAGTCTGGACGGTACGGCTGAAGGCGGGAGGGCGCTTCCATGACGGATCCCCGGTGACCGCACGGTCCTTCACGGGCGCGTGGACGGCGGTGCTGCGCGAGGGCTGGTCCGGGGCCCGGCTGTTCACGGACGTGGCCCGCCTCAAGGGCGCCGCCCCGCAGAAGGACGGCGCCGAAGGTCTCACGGTGAAGGACGACCTCACCTTCGAGGTCACCCTGGATCGCCCCCTCAACGGCTTCCCCTCCTTAGTGGCCGCGCCCGCCTTCATGCCCATGCCTGAGAGCGTGCTGCGATCCCGGGACTGGGCCTCGTACGGACGGCGCCCCATAGGAAACGGCACGTTCCGCGTCGCCGCCCACGGCCCGCGCGAAACCGTCCTCGAACGCCCCAATGCCCGCACGGTCGTCATCAAGGCGATGCCGGATGCCGCCAGGCAGTACGCGGCCGTGGAAGTCGGCGACCTGGACGTCGCGACCGAAGTGCCGCCGGACAGGCACGAGTCGATGGACACCGAATTCCGCAACCGGCATCTCACCCTGCCCGGCCTGGCGACGACCTACCTGGCCTTCCCGGCGTGGGCAGAACGCTTCACGCCCGGCCTGCGCCAGGCACTGTCCATCGCGATCGACCGCAACGCGATAACCGAGGGCGCTCTGGGCTACCAGGCCACGGCAGCCAATTCCCTGGTGCCGCCGGGCATACTCCCGGGGCACCGCGAGGGCCAATGCAGGCTTTGCCTGCACGACCCGCGCGCCGCCACCGCCGCGCTGACCGACGCGGGCGGCTTCACGGGCACGCTCACGATCTGGCACGAGAAGGCCGACGCCGAATGGGTCGAGGACATCGCCGAACAACTCCGCAAGGTCCTGACCATCGACGTCCAGCCACGCGAGACCACCGCGGCCGAGTTACGCAAGGCCCTTGACGAACGCAAGGTCGACGGGCCGTTCGTCCTGCACTCGACCGCTCCCTACCCCGCCCCTGTGTCGGCCCTGCGTCCCCTGCTGGAAGCGCCTACCGGCTATGACGAAGCCCGCGTCACCGATCTGGTCGAGCAGGCCGAGGCCGCGTCCACTCCCGAAGAGGGCGTCATACCCGCACGACTAGCGGAATCCGCGTTGCTCAGGGACATGCCCGTGATGCCCCTGTGGACGACGCACGAGCACTTCGTATGGTCGGAACGCACCCGCACCGTGACGGCCGACCCCTTCACCGGCCTGCGCCTGGATCGGCTCTCCCTCAAGGACTGATGCGGTGGGTAAGCGCCGTATGGCGGCGTCCCGCACCGGCCGTGCGCACCGCCGCGGCCAGGGCGCGGCGCGACCCGACCAGGACGACCAGCTTCTTCGCCCGCGTGATACCGGTGTAGAGCAGATTGCGCCGAAGCATCATCCATGAACTGGTCGTGAGGGGGATGACCACGGCCGGGTACTCGCTGCCCTGCGAACGGTGAATGGTGACGGCGTAGGCATGCGCGAGCTCGTCCAGTTCATCGAAGGAATAGTCGATGTCCTCGTCCTCGTCGGTGCGGACGGTCAGCAGATGCTCCTCCAGCGACACCGACGTCACCACGCCCACGGTGCCGTTGAAGACGCCCGCCTCACCCTTGTCGTAGTTGTTGCGCAACTGGGTGACCTTGTCGCCGACCCGGAACACGCGCCCGCCGTACCGCCGTTCCGGCCTGGCCTCGTCGTGCGGGGTCAGCGCCTCCTGCAACAGGCCGTTGAGCGTGCCCGCGCCCGCCGCGCCCCGATGCATCGGCGCAAGCACCTGGACGTCCCTGCGCGGGTCGAGGCCGAACTTGCGCGGAATGCGGTTGGCGACGACGTCCACGGTCAATTCCGCGGCGGCTTCGGGCTCCTCGCAGGGGAACAGGAAGAAATCCGGGAAGCCCTGCGTCTGGGGGTGCTGCCCGGAGTTCACCCGGTGGGCGTTGACGACGATCCCTGACCGCTGCGCCTGCCGGAAGATCTTCGTGAGCCGTACCCTCGGCACGGCCTCGGCCGCCAGCAGATCGGCCAGGACCTCGCCGGCGCCGACCGAGGGCAACTGGTCCACGTCCCCCACCAGCAGCAGGTGCGCGCCGCGCGGCACCGCCTTGACCAGCTTGTTCGCCAGGATCAGATCCACCATGGAGCACTCGTCGACGACCACCAGGTCGGCGTCCAGGGGATTGTCCTGGTCGAACTTGGCGTCACCGCCCGGCTGCAACCCGAGCAGCCGGTGCACGGTCGCGGCCTCGTGCCCCGTCAGCTCGGCCAAGCGCTTCGCGGCCCGTCCCGTAGGCGCGGCCAGGACGATGGTGGCCTTCTTGGCGGCGGCCAGCTCCACGATGGAGCGCACGGTGAAGCTCTTGCCACAACCCGGTCCCCCGGTGAGCACCGACACCTTGGAGGTGAGCGCGAGCCGCACCGCCTCCTCCTGCTCGGGCGCCAACTCCGACCCCGTCTTCGTGCGCAGCCAGGCGAGGGCCTTGCTCCAGTCCACGTCGGCGAACGACTTCAGCCTGTCGACCCCCGCGTCCAGCAACTCGCGCAACCCGTTCGCCAGTGAACGCTCCGCCCGATGGAACGGCACCAGGTACACCGCCGGGATCGTGGCGCCCTCCTCACCGGCCCCAGGGATCGCCTCGCGCACAACCCCCTCCTCCTGCACGAGGTCGTTCAGAGCGGGCCCGATCATGTCACGCGGTACCCCCAGCACCTTCTCCGCGGCCGTGATGAGGTTGGGCTCGGGCAGGAAGCAGTGGCCGTCGTCGGCGGCCTCCGACAGCGTGTACCGCAGGCCCGCCTTGATGCGTTCAGGACTGTCGTGCGGGATGCCCACCGCCTGCGCGATCGTGTCGGCGGTCTTGAAGCCGATGCCCCACACGTCCGCGGCCAACCGGTACGGCTCGCGCCGCACGGTGTCGATGGACGCGTCCCCGTACTGCTTGTAGATCCTCACCGCGAGGGACGTGGACACCCCGACGCTCTGGAGGAATACCATCACCTCCTTGATGGCCTTCTGCTCCTCCCAGGCGTCCGCGATCCGCTTGGTGCGTTTGGGGCCCAGCCCGGGGACCTCCACCAGCCGCTCCGGCTCCTCCTCGATGACCCGGAGGATGTCGGTGCCGAAGTGGGACACCATGCGATCGGCCATCACCGGGCCGATCCCTTTGATCATCCCTGAGCCGAGGTAGCGCCGGATCCCCTGCACGGTCGCCGGCAGCACGGTGGTGTAGGACTCCACCTCGAACTGCCGCCCGTACTTGGGATGGGACCGCCACCGCCCGGTCATCCGCAGGCTCTCGCCCACCTGCGCGCCCAGCAACGCCCCCACCACCGTCAGCAGCTCACCGCCCGTCCGCTCCGTGGCCACACGCGCCACGGTGTAGCCGGTGTCGTCGTTGGCGTAGGTGACGCGTTCGAGCACCGCCTCCAGGACCACCGGCCGCGCCGGTACCGATGCGCTCGTCACGGACCTCATGATGGCGGATCCCGCCGACAGCCCCCGCCCTTATCCCGCGAGAACCGGCGAAACCGCAGGCCAGGCGAGGAAAGGCACGTTGGCAAGTGTTGATCTGGACGGGCAGGTGATCGGGGCATACGGTCCGGGCCTGGTACCGCATGTGCTGGAGGCTTATCGCCGGTTTCACCGACCAGAACAGCGAATGGCAACGGCGATACGAGAAACTCTTCAGCGCCATCCCGTCCGCCAGGGAAGGCCGCCGCGCCCTGGACACGCTCCTCAAGAAGGGGTGGCGGCCCAAGCGCACCATCATGCTCGCCACCTGGGACGGCGAAGAATACGGCCTCTTCGGCTCCACCGAGTACGCCGAGGACCGCGCACGCCAGCTCCACAACGCCGTCGCCTACATCAACATGGACGGCGCCGGTGGATCGCATTTCGGCGCCGCGGCGACGCCCGCGCTCGACCGGTTCATCATCGACGCCTCCAAGGAAGTGCGGTGGCCGTCCACCGGCGGAACCCTCTACGAGGCGTGGAAGGCGCAGAACGACGGTGAGACCCCGATCGACCGCATCGGCGGCGGCTCCGACTTCCAAACGTTCTTTGAACGCTACGGCGTGGCCGCCATGGACCTGGGTTCGTCCACGCCCGGCTCCTCGGGCAGCTATCACTGCGCCTGCGACGACTTCTACTGGCAGGCCCGCTTCGGCGACCCCGGCTTCGAGTACCACGCGGCCATGTCCCGCCTCGCGGGCATCGCCGCACTACGAATGGCCAACGCGGACATCGTGCCCATCGGCTACGCCCCGTACGCCCTGGAGGTCGCCGGTGACCTCGCCGACTTCATTGAGGCACAACGGGACCGCCTCGGGGAAGTGGTCGTGGACGTAACACGGACCATCGACCAGGCCAACACCTGGCGCCGGGCCGTAGAATCCCTGCAAGCACGCGCCAACGAAGCCCTGCGCCAGGGGAACACGGCCCTGTTCAACCAACTCAACAACCGCATCATGCAGGCCGAGCGCGACCTGCTGACCCAGGACGGCCTCCCAAGCCGCCCCTGGTACAAGCACCAGCTCTACGCGCCGGGCATCGACACCGGCTACGCCACGCAACGCCTGCCCGCCCTGTACGACGCGCTGTTCACCAACAACGACCCCGAAACCGCCAAGGCATACGAGGCGCGCCTCTATGAAAGCCTGCGCGCCGCGACAGGAACACTGACCATTCCGACCATCTGAGACCTCGCCGGGCTCCGGATCATCGGAGCCCGGCAAGTTATCCACAATCCCCCGCCCGCCTTCCGCCCCACCCCCACTCGATCCGACCATGAATTCCAAGGATTCGAGAGGGGAGAGAAAATGCACGGCGGAATCGGGCTCAGCACCCTGATTTATGCACTTGTCGGACTCGTCCTGATCATCGCTCGCGTGCTGGGAAACCGGCGATGAAGGTCTCCATCATCGTCCCGGCGCACAACGAGGAGCAGGGCCTTCCGGCCACCCTGGCGTCCCTGCTCGCCCAGACCCGACCCGCCCACCAGATCATCGTCGTCGACGACGGCTCCACCGACCGCACCGGCGACGTCGCCCGCTCCTACGGCGTCACCGTCCTGTGCCCGCCGCACAACCTCGGCAGCAAGGCCAAGGCCCAGAACCACGCCCTCCCTCACTGCGAAGGCGACATCGTCCTGGCCGTGGACGCCGACACCATCCTCGCCCCCGACTACATCGAGAAGCTCACCCCCGCGTTCGACGACCCCGCCGTCGCCATCGCCGCGGGCAACGTCCAGACCCGCTTCACCCGCACCGTCTGGGAACGCGGCCGCTCGACCGAATACCTCTTCGGCTTCCACTGGCACCGCCCCATCCAGGCCGCCGCCCACAGCCCCATGGTGTGCTCCGGCTGCTGCTCCGCCTTCCGCCGCGACGCCCTCCTCGCTTACGGCGGCTTCCCCGAACGCACCATCGTCGAAGACATGGACCTCACCTGGTCCCTCCAACTGGCCGGCCGCAAAGCCGCCTACGTCGGCGACGCCGTAGCCTGGGCCGCCGACCCCGAGACCCTGCCCTACCTCCGCAAACAAGTCCGCCGCTGGATGGCCGGCTTCTTCCAGAACGTCCGCCTCCACCTCCCGCGCCTGCTGACCCGCAAGCCCATGCTCGCCCTCTGGGTCTGCCTGGCCATCCTGGAAATCGTCATAACCCCCTTCTGGTGGACGACCCCGGCCCTCCTCACCTTCCTCTGGCACGTCCCCGCCACCCACGCCCTCGCCTGGTGGGCCGGCACGGAACTCCTCCTCATCACCCCACCCCTCCTCTACGCCGCCAAGCGCCGCCGACTGCCCTTCCGCCACGTCCTGACCAACCTCCCCTGCGTTTACGCGACAAGAGCCGTCAACACCTACTACGCCTGGAAAGCCCTGATCACCGAACTCCTCCTCGTCCCCCTGAACCTGGCCCAACCCCTGACCACCTACGAAAAAGGCCGATCGAACACCCCCACCTACCAACCCCGCCACGCCCGCCCCCGCAAACAAACCCGCAACAATCCCCATCACCCAATCACCACCAACTCTCCACCCACCCCAACAACCAATAAACCGACCCACCACCCTCCAAACTCTCCAAGCACCAACGACCGCACGCCCATGACAACCAAACCCAGCAACCGAAGCGGACGATCAAACAAGCATCCAGCACCCAACGGCCCTGAAACTCTGAGACGCAGCGCACCCTAACCACCCCACAAACCCAGGCCCAGGCACAACCCTGATCGGCTGGCAGAACATGGACTTCACCAACACCCGACCCACCAGCGCCCCGCCGGATACAAGGCAACCCACTACCGTCCGACCAACACACCAGCGCCAACCGACGCCAGGTAGACCGGGTTCATCAAACCCCGGGTTACCTCAGTGGTTCGGCTTTGGCGGGTCAGGGTGGGTCGCGGGTGTGTCGCCTGCTGAGACTTCGAGGACCCCGGTCTCGGTGACCAGGGCGGTCACCAGGCGGGCGGGGGTGACGTCGAAGGCCGGATTGAAGGCATTGGCGGCATCGGGCGCGATGGAGGCACCACTCCACGTGAGGACCTCGCCGGGCGCGCGTTCTTCGATCGGGATCTGGTCGCCGGACGGCATCGCGAAATCGATGGTGCTGCGCGGAGCGGCGACCACGAACGGGATCCGGGCATCGGCGCAGGCCAGAGCCACCGCCAAGGAGCCGATCTTGTTGGCGGTGTCGCCGTTCGCCGCGATCCGGTCGGCACCGATGACGGCCACGTCCACCAGGCCGCGCAGGATGGTGCTCGCGGCGGCCCCGTCCACCTGGACCCGATAAGGGATGCCCGCTTGCTCCAGTTCCCAGGCCGTGAGCCGCGAGCCTTGAAGCAGTGGACGAGTCTCGTCCGCGTACACGAGCTGAAGCCGGCCCCGCTCGTGCAATTCGCGGATGACGCCCAGTGCGGTCCCCCAACCGGCAGTGGCGAGCGCGCCCGCGTTGCAATGAGTGAGGACCCTCAGCGGCCGGTCGCCGCTACGAGCGAGGATCCAGTCCGCCCCGGCACATCCGATCGCCCGGTTGCCGCGCACGTCCTCCTCCAGGAGCGCCTGGGCCTCCGCGATGACGGCATCGACGCCTTTGGGGATCAGCGGCACCACCCGGTCGACCCCCGCCGCCAGGTTCACGGCGGTCGGACGGGCCGAGCGCACCCGCTCGATCGCCTCATCGCGCTCGGTCTCGCCCCACCCCTTCCGTTCCGCCTCCGCCATGGCGATCGCCACTCCGAACGCACCCGCGACCCCCAGCGCGGGCGCACCGCGCACGACCAGCCGCTGGATCGCGTCGACCAGCGAAGCGGTGTCCCGGACCTCGCAATGCTCGAACCGTCCGGGCAGCACGGTCTGGTCGATGAGCCGCAGCCCATCCCCCGTCCAGGTCACAGCCCGGATATCGCTTCCCATGCCCACAACTCCACGCGTTCCCGTACGAACACCATGCTCCCACCACCGATCCACCCGGTCGACGATGGCTGCATGTCAAGGGGCGACGTGATGGGGACCCGAACGATGTGGCGCGATGAGTTCGGGGTCGCGGCCGAGTCAGATTGCCCGAGACGCATCGAGCTGGAAGGACTGGCCTGGATATGCCGACCCACGAGGAAGAGATCCGTACGCTGATCGAGCGCTGGGCGGAGGCGGTTCACGTCCGCGACATGGACACGGTCCTCGCCGACCACGCGGACGACATCGTGATGTTCGACGTACCGCCGCCCTACCAGGGCGTACGAGGGCTGGACGCCTATCGCGAGACGTGGCCGCCCTTCTTCGAGTGGCTGGCGACGGGTGCCGTCTTCAAGATCGAATCCCTTGACGTCGTGGCCGGTGACGACGTCGCGTTCGCCTACGCGCTGCTCCGGTGCGGCACCGAGAAGGAGTTCAGCGACAACCCCGACAACCGGCTCCGGCTGACGCTCGGGTTGCGCAGGGAAGGGGGACGGTGGGTCGTCGCCCACGAGCACCACTCCTTCCCACTCACCGACGCGAGTACGGCATCCGCCCAAGACGGTTGATCTCGCGCGGACGGCCACTTTCCGTGTGCACTGCGGCCCACGGGCTCTTCGGTGAGTTTCAACTGGGATGTATGAGCTGTCAGCTGGGCACCGGAAGGCCCAGGTAGGGGGCTGGGTCGGGAGCCGAATGTGGCTCGAACGATCCTACGGTCGGGCCGCGGCTGTTGGAGGACGGGCACAGCCCAGCACTGCATCCCGGGTCGGGCAGTCTCTTACTCACCGGCCTGGACGACCATGAGGGGATACCCGAGGGCCACAGAAGTCATGTGGGGGTGCCGGGTAGCGGCGGGGCTCGTGCCGGGAGTTGGCCCGCGTCCTGACGCCGGAGCGCGAGGCGGCCTGGCTCGTTCTGCACAGGCTCGTTCAGAGTGAACGCCTGCGCACGGCGCCGAGGACACCAGGCGCACGCTTGACCTGGGGCAGCTCGACGCGCCCGCCGGCTCATGCCCGATGACTCGCAAGCCGCCTGCGTTCCTGCTTCGGCGTGGTGCGGGGTTATGCGTGGTCGCTTGTCGGGCGGGCGGTTTTGCGGAGGTTCTTGGGGTCTTGGGCGAGGGGGTTCGCGGGTTGATTCGGTGGGGTCTCGTGGTCTTGGGCGGCGCGGGGTGGGGTGTGCTGGATCACGCGTTGACCTGCGAAAACTTGACAGGTTTCGAATTTGTGTTCGATGATGAGGCCGCGCAGGCGGGGAGGTGATGCGTGGCGGACGCGGCACGGGCGAGGGCGGTTCCTGTTGATCCGCTCCGGCTCGAGGCCCCGGCTCAGAGGGACCTTGTGACCGTGCTTCCCCCCTTGCGTTCGGTGATACCAGGCGGAGGTCTGCGGCCGGGTTCGGTCCTGGGATTGGACGGGCCCGGTGCGGGGTCGCTTGGTGCCGCCCTTGTGGCCGGGGTGACCGGGGCCGAGGGCGTCGGTTGGTGCGGCGTGGTGGGCCTGCCCGAGTTCGGTGTCGTCGCGGCCGTGGGGATGGGGGCGGATCCCGAGCGGCTGCTGCTGGTGGACGAGCCGGGCGGGCGGTGGCCCGACGTGGTGGCCGCCCTGGTCGAGGCCGTTGACCTGGTGCTGCTCCGCCTGCCGGAGCGTCCGCCGTCCACGGCCGTGCGGCGGCTCTCCGCGCTGGCCCGTAAGCACGGCTGCGTCCTGACGCTCACGGGAGCGTACGCGCGGGACTGGCCGGGCACCCGGTTGCGATTGCGCATGGACGACGCCGCTTGGGAAGGGCTCGGGGACGGTCATGGTGTCCTGCGGGGCCGTCGCGTACGGGTGACCGCGGAGGGGCGGGACGCTCCGGGACGGGGACGCCAGGCGTTCGTCTGGCTGCCCGGTCCGGACGGGAAGGTGGCCCCTGTCGAGACGGCGTCCCGGCGTCCGGTTCTGGAGGTGCTGCCGGGAAGCGGCTCGGTCCGGGGCGCCTGGAACGGCGGAGGGGAAGGGGCGGCGTGAGCCGGGTCCTGGTGGTGTGGTGCCCCGACTGGCCGGTCACCGCGGTCGGGGTGGACGCGGCGACGCCGGGGGCGGTGGTGGTCGACGGGCAGGTGGCGGCGTGTACGGCGGCGGCGCGGGCGCAGGGGGTGCGGCGGGGGCAGCGGATACGGGACGCGCAGCGCCGGTGTCCGGATCTCGTCGTCAAGGAGCGGGATACCGACGAGGAGGGGCGCCTCTTCGAGGCCGTGGCGAACGCCGTTGCCGAGCTGACGCCCAAGGTGGAGGTGGTGCGTCCAGGGTTGTGCGCGGTGCCGGCACGTGGGCCCGCTCGCTTCTACGGGGGTGAGGAGGCGCTGCGTGTGCTCGTGCAGGACGCGGTGGTGGAGGCGGGGTTCGACTGCGGGACGGGCATAGCGGATGGGCTTTTCGCGGCCGAGCTGGCGGCGAGGCGTGGTGGGGGCGTTGTGGTGGAGCCGGGTGGGGCGGCGGCGTTCCTGGCCCCCTACCCGCTGTCGGTGCTGGACAGGCCGGAGCTGGCGGACCTGCTCAGGCGGCTGGGCATCAGGACGCTGGGTGACTTCGCGGCGCTGCCGTCCGGGCATGTGGCGGGGCGGTTCGGACCCGACGGGGCCTTGGCGCACCGGTTGGCGCGCGGGGAGGAGCCACGGCCGGTGGCGCCCGCTCCGGCGACCGCGGATCTGTCCGTGCGGACTGAGTTCGATCCTCCGGCGGAGCAGGCCGGGCAGGTGGTGTTCGCGGGCAAGCGGCTCGCGGCGGACCTGCACGAGGGGCTCGCCGCGGGCGGTATGACGTGTGTCCGGCTCGCGGTGGAGATCGGGTTCGCGGACGGGCATGTGCTGCGGCGGCTGTGGCGTCATGACGGGAGGCTGTCGGCGACGGCGGTGGCGGAGCGCGTCCGGTGGCAGCTGTCGGCGTGGCAGGGTGAGCGCCCCAAGGCGGGCACCGATGAGGACGGCGTCGAGGGGCCGCAGCGGGACACCGCGGTCTGGGGCGGTGTCGTGTGGCTGGGGATGGCGCCGGACCAGCTCGTTCCCGACCATGGCAGGCAGGAGTCGCTGTGGGGGCGGGCGGCGGTGACCGAGCGGATCGCCCGCGCCGCCGACCGGATCCAGGGCCTGCTGGGGCATCGGGCGATCACGCGTCCCGTGCTGACGGGCGGGCGCGGGCCGGGCGAGCGGGTGACCAGGGTGCCGATCGGTGACCTGCCGCCCGCCGACCGTCCCGACGGGCCGTGGCCGGGACGGGTGCCGGTGCCCGCGCCCGCGGTCGTCCCGCGCAGGCCGTGGCCCGCCGAGGTCGTGGACGCGGAGGGCGCCCCGGTGACGGTGTCGGCGCGTTGCGCGGTGTCCGCGCCGCCCGCGCGCCTGGAGGTGGACGGGAGGCCGCCCGCCGCCATCACCGCCTGGACGGGTCCGTGGCCTGTCATCGAACGCTGGTGGGATCCGCGGCAGGCGCGCCGCCGCGCCCGGTTCCAGGTGGTGACCGATGACGGGGCCGCGTTCCTGCTTGCCGTCGAGGGACGCCGCTGGCACGTGGAGGCCGCCTATGACTGAGCGAGGCGGGAGGGCCGATGGGCTGGCATAACCCGTCCGTGCCGTGGCGGGAGTTCGAGAAGCGGCTGTCCTGGGGGACGTCCCGTGGCGGGGATCGCCCACCGGGTGGCGACCCTCCTCACGTACCGGAGCGCAAGAGGGACGGACGTCGGAGCACGGAGGTGGCTTGGGCGGAGCTGCACTGCCACTCCTCGTTCAGTTTCCTGGACGGGGCCAGCGACCCGCGCGGGCTCGTGGAGGAGGCGGCGCGGCTCGGCGTGGAGACGATGGCCATCACCGACCACGATGGGATGTACGGGGCGGTGCAGTTCGCCCAGGCCGCCGGTGACGCCGGTATCCGGACCGTGTTCGGGGCGGAGCTGAGCCTGGGGCTTCCCGGGCCGCAGACGGGCGAGCCCGATCCGGCGGGGCGGCACCTGCTCGTGCTGGCGCGAGGGCCGCAGGGGTACGCGCGGCTGTGCTCGTCCATCACGGCGGCGCAACTGGCGGGGGGCGAGAAGGGGCGTCCCGTGTACGGCCTGGATGCGCTGGCGGACGCGCATGACGGCCACTGGGCGGTGCTGACGGGATGCCGCAAAGGCCCGGTCCCCGCTGCGTTGGAGGCGGGTGGCCTGGACGCGGCGGAACGGGAGCTGCGCCGGATGGCGGAGCTGTTCGGCCGCGACAACGTGTTCGTGGAGCTGATCGACCATGACCAGCCCGATGACGATCCCCGTAACGACGCGCTGTTCGCGTTGGCCGCGCGCACGGGGCTGGGCGTGGTGGCGTCCAACAACGTGCATTTCGCGGCGCCGGGCCCGGACGCGCGTCTGGCGCAGGCACTGGCGGCGGTGCGGGCGCGGCGCAGCCTGGACGAGATGGTGGGGTGGCTTCCGGCGAGCGGCACGGCCCATATCCGCGACGGCGCGGAGATGGCGGCTCGGCTGGCGCGGTTCCCCGGCGTGCGGGAGCGGACGGTGGCGCTGGGGCGTGAGTGCGCGTTCGACTTCCAGGTGATGGCGCCGCGGCTGCCCGACTGGCCCGTCCCGGAAGGGCACACCGAGGCGACCTGGCTGCGTCACCTGGTCGCTGAGGGGGCGCGGCTTCGCTACGGGCCGCCGGGACAGGAGAAGACGCCCGGCGCCTACGCGCAGATCGCCCGGGAGCTGGACGTGATCGAGAGTCTGGGCTTCCCCGGCTACTTCCTGATCGTGCACGACATCGTGGAGTTCTGCAGGAGGAAGAACATTTTGTGCCAGGGGCGCGGGTCGGCGGCCAATTCGGCGGTCTGCTACGCGCTGGGCATCACCGGGGTGGACGCGGTGCGCCACGGCCTGCTGTTCGAGCGGTTCCTGTCGCCGGGGCGGGACGGGCCGCCCGACATCGACCTCGACATCGAGCACCGGCGCCGCGAGGAGGCCATCCAGTACGTCTACGAGAAGTACGGGCGGGAGTGCACGGCCCAGGTCGCCAACGTCATCTCCTACCGGCCGCGGATGGCGGTGCGGGACGCGGCGCGCGCGTTGGGCTTCTCCCCCGGCCAGCAGGACGCCTGGTCGCGTGACGTGGATTCGCGCGCCGTGAGTGTCCCTGGCCACGCCTCGCCGCAGTTGGCCGACGCGGAGTCGGGCATCCCCGGCTCCGTGCTGGACCTGGCCGGGCGGATGCTGGCTCTGCCACGGCATTTGGGGATTCACTCCGGGGGGATGGTGATTGCGGACCGGCCGGTCGGGGAGATCTGCCCCATCGAGTGGGCGCGGATGCCGGGACGCAGCGTCCTGCAATGGGACAAGGACGACTGCGCCGCCGCGGGCCTGGTGAAGTTCGACCTTCTGGGGCTGGGCATGCTGGCGGCGCTGCACGACTGCTTCGACCTTGTGGAGGAGCACCACGGCGTCCGATACGACCTCCAGTCGATCCCGCCGGACGACGCGAAGGTGTACGAGATGCTGTGCGACGCCGACACCGTGGGGGTGTTCCAGGTGGAGTCGCGTGCGCAGATGGCCACGCTGCCCCGGTTGAGGCCGCGCGAGTTCTACGACCTGGTGGTGGAGGTGGCGCTCATACGACCCGGCCCCATCCAGGGCGGGTCCGTCCACCCGTACCTGCGGCGCCGCAAGGGTGAGGAGGCCGCCACCTGCCCGCACCCGCTGATGGAGAGCGCGCTCGCCAGAACGCTGGGCGTCCCGCTGTTCCAGGAGCAGATGATGCAGCTCGCCGTGGACTGCGCGGGTTTCTCCCCGGCCGAGTCCGACGAGCTGAGGCAGGCGATGGGCGCCAAGCGCGCGCCGGAACGGGTCGAACGGCTCAGGCAGCGTCTCCTGGACGGCATGGCCGAACGCGGCATCCCCGCCGACATCGCCGAGGACGTGTACGAGAAGATCCTGGGTTTCACGGGATTCGGCTTCCCCGAATCGCACGCGCAGAGCTTCGCCCATCTGGTCTATGCCAGCGCGTACCTCAAACGGCACTATCCGGCCGCCTTCACAGCGGCGCTCGTGCGCAACCAGCCCATGGGGTTCTACTCACCCCAGAGCCTCCTGGCCGACGCACGCCACCATGGGGTGGTGGTACGGGGCGTGGACATCAACGCAAGTGACGTGCACCCCACCCTGGAGGAGAAGCTTCCCGTCGAGTCCGACCACCCGCACGCACCGCTCAAGCCGCAGCCCGCGATACGGCTGGGCTTGAACGGCATCCGCAACCTGGGCGAGGAGACCGCCAAGGCGATCGCGGCGGGCCGCCCGTACACGAGCATGGAAGACCTCGCACGGCGCGTGCAGATATCGTCGGCGGCCTTGGAGGCCCTTGCCACCGCCGGGGCGTTCAGCTCCATCCCCGTGAGGGACGGCGCTCCCACCCGTACCGGCGAGGTGCTGACCCGCAGAGAGGCGCTGTGGGCCGCGGGCGCCTTGGCCGGGACGGGACCGGGGCAGCTCGAAGGCGTCACACCGGGCGCCACCGCACCCGCGTTGCCCGCCATGTCCCCGATGGAGGAGACCTTGGCCGACCTGTGGGCGACGGGCGTCTCCCACACTCACCCCATGGCCCACGTACGGGAGGCACTCGACGAACTGGGAGCGGTCCCGTCCCGGGGGCTGCCCGGGGTTCCGGGTGACACCAACCTCGTCGTCGCCGGGCTCGTCACCCACCGCCAGCGTCCACCGACCGCGGGCGGCATCGTGTTCATGACCCTGGAGGACGAGACCGGCATCGTCAACGTGATCTGCCCGCCCCAGGTCTTCCAGCGCCACCGGGCCCTGGCCGTGGACTCGCAGGCCCTGCTGGTCAACGGACGGCTGGAACGCGCGGACGGCGTCACCAACGTCCGCGCCACCCGGCTCCGCCGCCTCCCCGTCCCGGGCCGGGTCCGCTCACGCGACTTCCGCTGAGCCCGGCCCGCCCGCGCGTGGCGTACCGCCGACGGGCATCAGGACCAGGTGGGGTGGCCGATCGTTCCGTTGGTGGGGCCGAACGGGCGGTCGCCCGTGCCGTCGACGCGGATCGTGCGGACGGACGGCGTCTCGACGGGGCCGCTCACGTAGCAGATCCACTTGCCGTCCCGGGACCAGGCCGGGTCCATCTCGTGGCCGTCGCCCGAGGTGACCCGTCTGGCGCCCGAGCCGTCGGCGTTGATCACCCAGATGTCCCCGTTGGGACGGTCACCCCGAGTGTAGGCGATCTTCGTCCCGTCGGGTGACCACTCGGGGTCGTTGGCGGTGACCTCGTCGCGGGTGAGCTTCGTCCAGGGGGCGTCGGGGTTCCTCGGGTCGAGGGTGTAGAGCTGCTGCGCCCCGTCCCTCCTGCTCCAGAACACGATCTTGCCGGTGACCGACCACATGGGGTCGTCCTTGAGCGCCGGGTCGTCGGTGAGGCGCCGCGGCTCGCGCTCCCCGATCGTGATCGCGAAGAGCTGGAGGGCGCGGCCCTCCCTGCCCGTGAACGCGAGCTGCGTCCCGTCCGGTGACCAGGTGACCCTGCTGCCGGGTATGAGCCGGTCGGTGACCATGCGGGCGCCGCTGCCGTCGGCGTTCATCACCCACGCCTCGCCATGGTCGGCGAACCTGCGGGTGAAGGCCACCTTGTTGCGGTCGGCGGGGGACCGTTCCGGCAGGATGTCGCACGTGTCGCCCCGCAGGATCGGGACGGGGGCCGCCTGCCCCGGGGTGTAGGTGCCGATGTCGGCATGACACTTCTGGGGCCAGCCGGTCCCGGTGTCGATCCGCACGAGCATCGGCTCTTTCGGGGGGCCGCCCGGCGTGGCCGGCGGCCGGGCCTGCTCCCGGCCGCCGGAATCATCACCGAGCCGCGCCACCAGATAGGTGCCCCCGGCCAGCAGCGCGGCCGTCGCCAGCGCGGCGCCCGTTACCAGGAACCCCTTGCGGCGTGTCGCGCGGCGCTGCCCGTCCTGTACGCCGCCTGGCGCGAACCCGGGCGAGGGACTGGGCACAGGGCCGGGGGGAGGCATGGGCGGTGGCGGCACGGGCGAAGGAGGCCCGTACGAGGCGCCCGTGGCGTTCTCGGCCACGGGCTCGGTGCTCCACTCCGCGTACCCCGGGCGGCGGTGTTGCGGCTGCGGCGGGGGCTGAGGGTGCGCGTTGCCCTGCGCCACTTCGGGGATGGGACGGGTCTCGGCGGGCGAGGGGGTGTTCACCCGGGTGGGCGGCTCGGACGTCCAGGACTCGCCCAGAGTGGTGGTCACCGCGGCCTCGTTGGCGCCGCCGACCAGGCTGAGGAGAAGGTCGCGCGAGGTGGGACGGGACTCGGGGTCCTTGCGCAGAGCGGCCCGGACCAGACCGGCCAGGGGTTCGGGAAGGTCGCCCAGCTCGGGATCGGCGTGCAGGGCACGGCCCACCATGACCTGAAGGGATCCCTGGCCGAAGGGGTTGCGGCCGTTGGCGGCGTACGCGACCAGGCAGCCCCAGGCGAAGACGTCGATGGCCGGGGTGACCTGCTGGGTGAGGATCTGCTCGGGCGCGATGTAGCCGGGGGTCCCGACGACCGCGCCGGTCGCGGTGTGGGACGCGGCCATGTCGAGGGCCCGCGCGATGCCGAAGTCGATGACGCGGGGGCCCGAGATGGACAGCAGCACGTTGCTCGGCTTGAGGTCGCGGTGGACGAGCCCGGCGGAGTGGATCGCCACCAGCGCCGCGGCGACGCCGACCGCGACACCGTGCAGGAGGCCGGGCGAGAGCGTCCCGTTCTCACGGATGTGCTCAAGCAGGGACGGACCCTCGATGTACTCGGTCACCATGTAGGCGAGCCCGAGGTCCTGGCCGTGGTCGAGCACCTGCGCGGTGCAGAACGAGGCGACGCGCTCGGCGTTGCGGCACTCGTCGTTGAAGCGCGCCAGGAACGCCCGGTCACCGGCCAGCTCGGGCCGTACCACCTTCACCGCGACGGGACGCTCGTCCTGGCCGCGGCCGAGGTAGACCGCGCCCATCCCGCCCTCGCCGATCTTGGCCTCGATCCGGTACGGGCCCACCCGGGTCGGGTCGTCGGCGCTCAGTTCGCCCAGCACCGCGCCCACCCGGCCAGGTCGGCTCTCCATCGACGTTCACCTCTCGCCGCCCGGGTCCACGACGGGACGGCCGCCGCCACCGGTCGGCTCGCCGGACCCACCCCTGAAATCACGATGACAGAGGTCGGCCCCGGATGGGAGCCGCCGACCCGTGTCTGATCAGGCCGATTAAGGTCATCTTTCGCCCGAACCCGGCGCGCGCCGCCGGCGTCCCGCGTTCGTCCCGGCGCCACGGGCATCAGTTGGTGAGCATGTCGAGCCGGCGGAGGATGACGCCCTCGCGGAGCGCCCAAGGGCAGACCTCAAGCCGCGACACGCCGAACAGGTCCATGGCGGCGTCCGCGACGATCGCCCCTGCGGGCAGCTGCGGGACGCGGCGCTCGGAGACGCCGGGCAGCCTGGCGCGTTCCTCGGGGGCGAGCCCGCCCAGCTTCTCGGCCCATTCGGTGACGTCCTCGTGCCGGAGCTGGCGCCGCACGTACGGGCCTTCGGACGACGGCGCGGCCCCCGCGATCCGGGCAAGCTGCCGGAGCGTCTTGGACGTGGCCACCGCCTGGTCGGGCGGCCCGTACCTGGCGACCTCGCCGACATGGCGCGCGATCTCCGCGCGGACGTGCCGGCGCAGCTTGCGCACCTCGTCGGCGGGCACCGGATCGGCGGTGAACCAGTCCCTGGTGAGCCGGACCGCGCCCAGGGGCAGCGAGATCGCCACGTCCGGCTCCTCGTCGATCCCGGACGCGATCTCCAGCGAGCCGCCGCCGATGTCGATCACCAGCAGCCGTCCCGAGGACCAGCCGAACCAGCGCCGCACCGCCAGGAAGGTCAGCCGCGCCTCGTCCTCGCCCGCCAGCACCTTGATGTCGACCTGCGCGGTCTCCCTGATCCTGTCGAGGATCTCCTCGCCGTTCGCGGCGTCCCGGACGGCGGAGGTGGCGAAGGCGACCAGGTCCTCCACGCCCTTGTCCTCGGCGACCTGAAGCGCCTCCTGGACGAAGGCGCGCAGCTTGGTCTCGCCCTGCTTCGACAGCCGGTCGCCGTCCTCCAGGTGGGCGGCCAGCCGCAGCTCCGCCTTGTGGGAGAACGCGGGAAGGGGGCGCGCGCCACGGTGCGCGTCCACCACCAGCAGATGCACCGTGTTCGAGCCCACGTCCAGCACACCGAGTCGCATGGGACGACGCTACCGAACGGCTCCGGCGGGACTTCCGCGGATCTCGATTTATCGGGCAAGATCCACCCCCGGGGCCGGTCCGCCATGCAGAATGATCGGTGCCGGACCGCCGGAGAGTCCACCGGAAACCGCTCCCCCCTCCCGGAGACGTCGATGAGTGTCGATGCGAACGATTCCGCGCCCGGTGCCGCACCGGTCCGGCGCGCCGCGGCCTGGGCGATCGACTTCGCCCTGGCGCTGACCGTGGCCGTGCTCCTGGGCGGCTGGACCTGGACGCGCATCAGCACGCTGGTGAAGGACGTTCCCGGGCTGGCACGGCAGGGCGCCTGGGAGGTCATCAGCTCGGGCGGCGACATCAAGGCGGCCTCCGCCGACTTCGGGTCGTCGTTGTGGAACTCGGCGTCCGGTTATGTGATGCAGGCGTTCGCCGCCCTCGTCCTGATCGTGTTCGTGTACCACTTCGTCGGGCTCGCCTGGAGGGGACGGACGCTCGGCAAGCTGGCCCTCGACCTGCGCGTGGAGGCGCCCGGCCGCGCGCGGCTGGGGAAGCGGCAAGCCTGCGCGAGGGCGATGTCCACGACGGTGTGCGACGTCGGGCTCTTCGCGGTGGCGTGCTGTGTGCTCCTCCAGGGCGCGTTCCTGCTGTCGGTGGTGTGCTGGCTGCTCGCCGTGACCGTGTTCTGGGTGAACGTGCTGCCCGCCGTGTTCCCTGGCCGCCTCACCGTGTCGGATCGTGTCATCGGCACTCGCGTGGCACGCGCGCACCTGATTCGCGCCGTGGCGGGACAGGCCGTCCAGGGCGGGCGGGCCGCGTGGCAAGGGGTGCAGCGGATGGCCGAGCAGGACCGCGTCCAGAACCTGGGGCGCGGGGCGGTGGCGAAGGGACGGGGCGCCCTGGAGAGGGGCAAGCAGGCGTACGCGGATCGCCGTTCAGGCGATGCGTCTCCGCCCGCTCCGCCCGCGCTGCCTCCGCCCGCGCCGCCCTATCAGGCGCCTCCCGTCCCGTATCAGCCTCCAGCGGTGCCCTATCAGCAGCAGCGGCCGGGCGAGCGGATCCCCCGTCCCGAGGAGCAATAGCCGCCCCGGCTACCGTGGATGCTGTGGACGAGGTGAACGGCGCTGAGCGTCGCTGGCGGGTGCCGCCCGCTCAGCCGGTCGTCAAGGCGGTCGCCGCCGTCGCCTTCGCGGTGGTCGCGGCGGCGTCGCTGGACGACCCGCCGTTCCTGCTGCTGGCGTTGGTGGCCGCGGGCGGGCTCGCCGCGCTGGCCCTCCGCGACGCCATCGCCCCCGTACGGGTCGCGGCCGACGACGAGGCCGTGACCGTCGTCTCCGGTTACGCGGGACGCCGCCGCGTCCCGTGGCCCTCGGTGCGGGAGATCCGGGTGGACGAGCGGCGCCGCCTGCTGCACCGGACCCGGCTGCTGGAGATCGAGACCGACGACGACCTGTACCTGTTCAGCGCGTTCGACCTCGGCGCCGACGTGCGGGACGCCGCCGGTGAGCTGGAGCGGCTCCGCGCCCGCGCCGACCGCTGACCGCCGGACGTCAGCCGGGCAGGGGGTCGCGCTCGTACGGGTAGGAGCTCTGGGCGCCCGGCGCCCGCACCGCCGCGGCGCCCACCCGGACGGCGTGGCGGGCGGCGTCGGCCAGCGCGTCGCCCCTGGCCAGGCGGAGGCAGAGCGCGGCGGTGAACGCGTCACCGGCGCCGGTGGTGTCCACCGCCTCGACGCGCGGCGCGGGCACGGACGCCGTCCCGGACGCGTCGGCGGCCAGGGCACCGTCCCCGCCCAGCGTGATCACGACGGAGCGGGGGCCGCGGGCCAGGAGCCGCTCGGCGAGGGCCGCGGGCTCGTCCCCCCGGCCCTGCCGTCCCAGCAGGAACGCGGCCTCGTGTTCGTTCACGACCAGCGGGTCGCACAGCGCGAGCAGGTCGTCCGGGAGCGGCGCCGGCGGCGACAGGTTGAGCACCACCCGCGCCCCCGCGTCCGCCGCCGTGCGGGCGGCGGCGTGGACGGTCTCAAGCGGGATCTCGAGCTGGAACGAGACCACCGAGGCCCCTTGGAGCAACGGCCGCGCGGGCGGGACGTCGGAGGGGAGCAGCCGCCGGTTCGCTCCCGGCGAGACGATGATGCTGTTGTCGCCGTCCGGGTCCACGGTGATGAGGGCGACGCCGCTGGGACCCGGTGTGCGGAGGAGATGACCGAGATCGACCCCGGCGTCGGCGAGGGCCGAGCGGAGCAGTGCCCCGTTGCCGTCGTCCCCGATGCGGGCGAGGATCGCGACCCGCCCGCCGAGCCGCGCGGCGGCCACGGCCTGGTTGGCGCCCTTGCCGCCCGGGTAGACGGCCAGGTCGGAGCCCAGCACGGTCTCGCCGGGGCCGGGGCGGCGCTCCACCCCGATCACCAGATCCGCGTTGACGGAGCCGACGACCACGACCTCATGGCGCGCGTCCCCCGCTGCGGGCACCGGCCCCTCCCCTCTCACGAACCGTCACCGCTCGCACAAGCGAAGCACACGCCTACACGACCGTTCGCGCATCCCGCAACCCTTCGCGGCGTCCCGCGGCGGGGTCAGCACGGGGTGAGGGTCGCGAGATCGACGACCTCGGCCAGCTCGGTCACCGTCGTGTAGTAGCCGCGGCCGACCAGCCCGCCGCCGTCCGTCACCAGGAACGCGGCGTCCACGTCCTGCGGGATCCCCAGGAAGTTCGCCCAGACGCGGTGCGAGCCCGACAGGCGGACCGCCACGACCCTCAGCCGTCCCGGACCGGCCCAGCAGGTGTCCCCGTCCGTCTCCCGGCTGGGATCCCCGTTGTCCCCTCCGACCGTCCCCACAAGATCATAATTACTCAGAGTGATCGAGCGGAAACGTGTCGGTGGCGGGCGCTACCGTGGTCGGCCGTG
Source organism: Actinomadura sp. SCN-SB (assembly GCF_043906805.1). Taxonomy (NCBI): domain Bacteria; kingdom Bacillati; phylum Actinomycetota; class Actinomycetes; order Streptosporangiales; family Thermomonosporaceae; genus Actinomadura; species Actinomadura sp. SCN-SB. The sequence continues at coordinate 40,858 of NZ_JBIMPP010000021.1, forward strand.
AGCGAGGTGCACGAGACCCGGCTGGCCCGCCGGGTCGCCCAGGCCGCGGCCACGCAGGTGCGGCGGTCGCACTCGGTGTCGGCGATCGAGGTGTTCCAGCGGCTCGGCTGGCTGCCGCCCCTCCGGGTGACCGAGTGGCGCCAGGGACGGCTCGACCCGCTCGAAGCCGCCCTGACCGTCCGATCCGACAAGATCGACACCGCGTTGCGGGCGCTGCGCGACTGGGCCGCGGAGCGCGGCCTGGAACCGGTGGAGACCGCCTATGTCGCCGCCACCCGCGACCGCCGTGCGCTGCGGTTCGCCGCGCGCACCGGCACCCCCGCCGACCGCGCCGACGAGATCGAGCGCGCCTACCGCACCCACTGGCTCTCCCCCGGCCTGCCGCCCGCCCGGCGCGAGAGCATCACCGCCCGCCAGAGCAAGGCGCCCGACCTCATGGCGATCCTGCCCTCGCGCACCGGCTGGACCTGCGCGTCCTGCCACCGCGACGGCGGCGAGTTCATGGTCGTGGAGGACGCCGACCCGCTCTGCCTGACCTGCGCCGACATGGACCACCTGGTGTTCCTGCCCGCCGGGAACGCCGCGCTGAGCCGGCGCGCCAAGAAGGAGAGCGGCCTGTCGGCGATCGTCGTCCAGCCCAACCGCAGGCGCAAACGGTACGAGCGGCGCGGCGTGCTGGTCGAGGAGGAGGCCCTGGCACGGGCGGAGGAGCAGTGCCTGGCCGACGAGGACGCGCGGGCCCGGCGCCGCGAGCGCGACCGGGAGCGCCGCGCGCAACAGGACGAGAAGTTCCAAGCCCGGATGGCCGAGGAGATTCGCCGCCTGTTCCCCGGCTGCCCGCCCGAACGCGCACGAGCGATCGCGTCGCACGCGAGCCTGCGCGGCAGCGGACGGGTCGGGCGCTCGGCCGCGGGACGCGAGCTGGACGAGGACGCGCTGCGCCTCGCCGTCGCCGCGTCCATCAGGCACCAGGACACCGACTACGACGCGCTGCTGATGGCGGGCGTCTCCCGGCGGGACGCCCGTGACCGGATCCGCGCCACCGTCGAGGCCGTGCTGGACTCCTGGCGGCGCGAACCCGGCTGAGCGCCGCCACGGCCCGCCGGCCGCGACGGCGCCCCTCGGGTGAAGACCGCTACTTGTCGGCGAAGAGGGAGCGCGCCAGGACGGCGGTGTCGGGGTTGTCGGAGAACACCGCGTCGATGCCCGTCCTGTAGAAGAGCTCGTACTCCCTCAGCGCCTGCCCGTAGTCGCTGGGGACGGTGCCGTTGCGCAGGTCGACCGGCAGGAACTGGTTCTCGTTGCGGAACGTGTACGGCGCGAGCTTGAGCCCGGCGCCGTGCGCGTCCCGTACCAGCGTGGTCGGGGCGCCGATCGTGCCGTCCGGCCCGTTCGGGATGATCAGGGTCTTCTCCGGCCCGATCCAGTCGGCGTAGGTGCTGATCTCCTTCAGGCCCTGCGGGGTCAGCATGTCGGCGTAGGTCGGTCCGTGGCCGTTGTCGATCGTGTCGAACGGGGCGCCGCTGGCGGAGATGAGCTGGGTGACCTGGACGCGCAGCGCCTTGTCCAGCATGCGGGCGCTGGTGGGCTCGAAGGACTGGAGGATCACGCGGCCGTCGGGCCGGTCCAGGCCGTTGCGCTTGATGATCTCGATGACCCGGGGTTCCAGCGGCAGTCCCGCGCTCTTGCGGAAGTACGTCGGGTGCTTGGTCTCCGGGATGATCGCGATGGTGCGGCCGTGCTCGCGGCTCAGGCGCTTGGCCAGATCGATGACCTCCTGCAACGTCGGCACCTGGAAGAGCCCGTTGTAGAGGGTGTTGCGCTGGCGGACCGCCGGGATCCGCTCGACCACGCGCAGCGTCCTGAGCTCCGCGAGCGTGAAGTCCTCGGTGAACCAGCCGGTGACGCTGACGCCGTCGATGGTCTTGGTGGTGCGGCGGTTCGCGAACTCGGGATGGTCCGCCACGTCGGTCGTCCCGCCGATCTCGTTCTCGTGCCTGGCGACCAGCTGCCCGTCCTTGGTCGGGACGAGGTCGGGCTCGATGACGTCCGCGCCCATCCGCACGGCCAGCTCGTAGGCGGCCAGGGTGTGCTCCGGACGGTAACCGGAGGCTCCGCGGTGGCCGACGACGAGCGGCCGTGCCCTGCCGCGCTCCTTCGCCACGAACGCCAGGGACGCCCCGGGGGACGCCGCGCCGGCCGGGCCCGCCACCGTCAGCAGCGGCAGCAGGACGGCGCCCGCCCCCAGCAGAGCCGCTCCGCGCCATGTGCGTCGTGTCGTCCTCGTGCTCCGGGCGGCCATGTCGGCTCCTTTCCGGCGGGGTCCCCGGACGACCCTCGCCCGGAGATCACCGCGCGCCCGCAACGTACCGAGCGGGGGACGACCGAGCCAGGACCTCCACGATGACGGCACGGCCAACCTTGATCGTCCCCACGGTGAACGCGGCCGCCGATGCCCGCCTTCGGGGATCCGCCCGACCACCGCACGGCCACGGCGAGCAGCAGTCTCAACACCGGCAACTGGTACTGGCCGAGAGCAGGATGCCCGCGTTCAGCCAGACGACCAGGAGAGCGGCCACGAGGAGGCCGCCGGTGATGGCCACGCCGCCCAGCACGGCGATGGTGATGGCGGGCAGCGCCATGCCGTTGCCGGCCGTCCCGGCGTCCGGGCGGGCGGACGCGAACCGGGCGCCGATCACGATCTCCGCCACGCCCGACGGCAGCCCCGCGAGGGTGTAGGCGCGGAAGCGCACGCCCGCCACGGACAGGCTCGCGAACCGGGGGCGGTCTCGTTGGTCGGCGTACGGCCTCCGCCCGTACGCCGAGCGGTGCGCCAGCAGCCACACCAGGTGCTTCGGAACGGCCGGGAGGGCACCGGGCAGGTCCACGTACGCGGCGAAGCCGTGCGGATCCTGGACGGGCTTGGACGAGATGGGGGCATGTCATTGCCGACGAGAGACAGCGAGCTGTAGGCGTAGTACCTCGCGAGCGTGGCGACCGGCGATGGGAAACCGCAGGCTCACCATGAGCGGAGAATCCGGAGTCCCCGGCCGACGGGCCGGAGACTCTGGAACGGGATCGGGGACGACGCCCCGATCAGAAGATCAGATCGAAGGTCTCGGGATCCTCGCCGACACGGGCGCCCCTGTCCATCTTCCTGATGGCCGCCATGTCGTCGTCGGCCAGCTCGAACCCGAACACGTCGAAGTTCTCGGCGATCCGGGACGGCGTCACCGACTTCGGGATCACGATGTTCCCGAGCTGTATCTGCCAGCGCAACGCGATCTGCGCCGGTGTCCGGTCGTACTTCTCGGCCAGGGAGGTCAGCACCGGGTCCCGCAGCAGCTTCCCGCCGTGCCCCAGCGGGCTGTACGCCTCGGTGCGCACGTCGTACTCGCTGTTCACGGCGCGCATGTCGGCCTGCTGGAAGTACGGGTGCAGCTCGATCTGGTTGACCGCCGGCACCACGTCCCCCTCGTCGACGACCCGGCGCAGCGTCCCGGCGGTGAAGTTGGACACTCCGATGGACCGCACCCGCCCGCCCTCCAGCAGCTTCTCGAACGCCCGCCAGGTGTCCATGTACCTGTCCCGGGACGGCATCGGCCAATGGATCAGGTACAGGTCCAGGTAGTCCAGTCCGAGGAGGCGCATGCTGGTGTCGAAGGCGCGCAACGTCGAGTCGTAGCCCTGGTCGCCGTTCCGCAGCTTCGTGGTGACGAACAGCTCCTCGCGCGGTATCCCGGACGCCCGCAGGGCACGCCCGGTGCCCTCCTCGTTCTCGTACGCCGAGGCGGTGTCGACGCTCCGGTAACCGATGTCCAGCGCCGTCCGCACCACGTTCTCGGTGTCCTCCTGCGGCACCAGCCACAGGCCCAATCCGAGCTGCGGCATGGTGATCCCGTTGTTGAGCTCGACGCCGGAAACGGTCACGGTCCCTCCTGTGGACACACATCCAAGATCATTTCAAGCCCGCCTCCTCACGTTCCGAGACGGGTCGCCCGCCCCATACCCAGCCGTCGCCCAAGCACGCGCCGTGCCCGCTTCCGCCGCGCGTGACCGACCCCGTACGCTGCCGCGCATGACAGCCTCAGACGACATCGCGGAACTGGAGCGGGCGGCACAGCGGCTACTGGACGGACGCGTGGCGGCGATCCGCGAACTGGCCGTGGCCAAGCAGGCACGCGACCGGCTCAAAGCCGAACTGGACGAGGCGGAACGCCGATACGGCACCCTGTACGCCGAGGCGGAGCGCGCCGGATGGCAGGAGTCCGAACTGAGGGAACTGGACTTCCCCGACCCGGAACGGCGCCCCCGCGGACGTCCCCGCCAGTCGTCCCCCCGCCGCAAGAAGTCAACCGGCGGCACCCCACCACGCCCTGCCCCAGAGGCGCAGCCAGAACCCCCCGCCGACCAAGCACCACCCTCCAACGGACAACCTCACGACCCCCGACCCTGGACCCCGAACCACCCCAACTGACCACTCCGCTCAAAGCCGCCCAGCCGGCGTGGACACCGGTGAACAGCCGCCCTGCCCGTGGCGCAGGGTCGCCCTGTCCCCGAGCCAAGCAATACGACCGCCCGGCCGCTGCGCAGGCTTGGCCAGGAGGTCGACTTCCCGAAGCGAAACCTGCTGCGGCCAGATGCACTTCAACACCGGATACCGTTCCCAGGCCGCGCCCTGGCGCGCGGCTTCGCCGAGGCGTTCGCGGGGTACGACGCGGTCGTGACCCCGTCGGCGTCCTGCGGCGTCCGCGACCAGCATCCCAAGCCCGTCAACGGGCCGAGGCCATAGAGGGAGAGCGGGATATCGGCCATCGTCCAGCCCAGACGGTACGAGCGGCGTCTTGGTCGAGGAGCCGCCGAGGTGGTCCCAGGCCAGCGCACTTGGCCCGCCGTGGGCGGCCGTACCGCGGGCGCTTGTACCCCGGCCAGGGCGAAGGCGGCACGTTCACCTGGACGGCGCCGATCAGGGCGCAGCCGAGACCGACGCACGGGGCCGGTGGCGCACAACCGGCCCCGGCCGCCTGGTCACTGCCGCGCATTTCATCCGCGGCCAACGTCACGGCCAGGAAACTGGTCGGCGACCCGCTGGAAGCCGACGCATCCCTCCGCGCGAGGAATACCGCCGAACGGCTTCTAACACCCATGCGGTCTCCTCGTCGACCGCGGCGAGAAACGGGAGGATCTCGACGAATGCGCGGCACCGGTGGACGCCCCCAAGCGCCCACCGAGCCGTAACGCGCTCAGCCTGCCCATAGGTCAGGCGGCATCGCCCACCGGCTCTACTGCGGTCACGGTGAGGCGAGATTGGCGCAAACGAACTCCGAGCCGCGCTCCCATGCCAGGCGGACAGGCTCCCGCAGTACAAGGGACGCCGGTCGTCCAAAGAACTGCGCCCGGCCCGGTAGCCCCGGAGTGTTCAGGAAGCGGGAGCGGGCTCGACCGGCGTGTTCTGACCGGCCACGATCTTCCAGCCGCTCCCGCGTCGGGCGATCACGTAGAGGGTTACTCCTCCGGTGCCCTGGATGGGCGAGCCCGCGCTGTCGGTGGGTGTCTGCCTCACGTTCACCGCGATCACGTCGGGTGCGATCTCCAGCAGCTTGACCACGTCGTAGCGAGCGTAGGAATCCCGCAGGAAGCCCTTCATCGCGGGAGCGCCGGACTCGGCGATCGCCTGGCGGCCGTCCAGGCGCACGCCCCTGGCGTTCGACCAGGACGTCTCTTCCGCGTACTGCTCGCTGAGAGCGATGGGGTCCTTTGTGTTGAACGCCTTTTCCAATGCCTTCACCACACCGGTGACCGCTTCCTGCGTCTCCGGCGGGATCTCCCCCACCACGAGAACATCGCTCACCATGCCCGTGCCTCCCCGTAGCCGAAGTCCCCTCGAACCGGCGATGAACACCTAAAAACGATTCAACAACCTGAAGTCATCTTGAGGTCAAGCCCAATCTCGCCCGAACACCGCCTGCCGCCGTGTCGGTGCATGCGGCACCACGCGCTGGGACGGCTGCCACGATTCGCCTGGGACCTGGTGCTCCGTCACGGCGCGGCGCCCTCGATGATGCGGTCCGAGTGAGATGGACGGGATGGCGGAGTCTTCAACTCATCCCCCGGGCAACCAGGTCTCTCAGTTGATGCGGAAGACGGGAATGCCGGGGGCGGCGTCGAGCAGTTGCTCGTCGGTCGGGTTCTTGGGCAGGTTGTCGAAGAAGCGACCGACCTCCCAGCCCCAGCGCTTGAGGTAGGCGCGCAGCATCGGCAGCTTGTCGGCGTCCGGAAGTTCGGTGACCGTGATCGGCTCGACCTTCCGGCCCAGGCGCAGCTCGCCCTCGCCCGAGACGCGGATGTTGCGGACCCAGTGAGTGTGGCCGCGCGGGGCCACCAGGTAGCGCGTCCCATCCAGGGTGAGCAGGTTGATCGGGGCGGTGCGCCACTTCCCGCTGGTGCGCCCTCGCACGGCGAGGATGCGCGTGCCCATGAGGCTGATCCCGTGCCGGGTCAGGAAGGCGACGGCCTTGTTGAAGTACACCTCGATGCCGCTGGCCTGGACGTGGCGATTGGCGTTGGTCATGACTCTTCTCCGAGTGTGAGCACTGCTCTCCGTTGAGATCAGTGTGCACCATACCCACCCCACTTCGCAAGAGCAGTGCTCTCTCTTTTGTTCGGCGCTCTTGTTTCTGGCAGACTGGCCCCATGAACGCCGGCCGTACCGCCAGGGAACGAGCCCGTGCCGAGCTGACACGGGAGATCAAGGAGGAGGCCCGGCGCCAGCTACGGGCCTCGGGCCCCAACGGCCTGTCGCTGCGCGCGGTGGCGCGCGAGCTCGGCATGGTCTCCTCGGCCCTGTACCGCTACTTCCCCAGCCGGGACGAGTTGCTCACAGCTTTGATCATCGACGCCTACAACGCCCTGGCCGACCGGGTCGAGGCCGCGTCGGCGTCCGCCGAGACCACCGAGTTCCGGGACTTCCGCCAGCGCTGGCGCGCCTGCTGCGCCGCCATCCGGGAGTGGGCACGCGAGCACCCGCACGAGTACGCGCTCATCTACGGCTCACCCGTCCCCGGTTACCAGGCGCCCGAGGACACCATCGCCCCGGCCGCCCGTATACCCATCGTCCTCGCCGCCCCCCTGCGCGACGCCTTGAAGGCCGGCGTCCTGACCCCGCCCCAGGACGACCTGTCACCCGAACTCACGGAGCAGGCGGCCAAAGCCGCCTCGCTGGTCGGTCCTGAGCTTCCACCACCCGTGATGGTCCGGTTCGGCGTCGCCTGGACCCAGGTCTTCGGCCTGATCAGCTTCGAGCTGTTCGGCCATTTCGCCAACAGCTTCGACCCCGCCGAGCCGATCTTCACCCACACCACCGACCTGATCGCCGACTTCCTCGGCCTCCCCACCTGACCGAGGAAACGGACCTTCGCCCCCGCTCCTCCGCCCGCCCCCGGCCACAGCCGCGGACCGGTAGAGGAGGTCGACTTACACCGGCGATCCCGCCGCAGTACGGCGAGGCCATCGAGATCCGGCGGCACGACGATGGAATCGAGACACGGGCATCGGGCGGCCTGGACACCCCGGCCATTGCGATCACCTGCTGGAACGGTGAGGCCGTGAAGACCAGGGCAGCGCGCCAGAACGCCGCGATCGTCCTCGCCTCGGCCCTCGTGAGCGGTGCGGCACCGTCCCGCAGGCCACTGCCCCGTTCAGATTGAGCGGCTTGGCAGGCGTCGCCGTCCGGGCCACGGTTGCGGGGTCGGTTTGCACCGGAGTCACGCAGCGTTATGGCGGGGTGTCGAGGTGCGGGCGGGGTGTTAAGCGGGCCGTTCCGGTTGGCTGTGAGGCGAACGGGGTGGGCGGAGCCCTGTAGTGAGGGGGTGCGGGCGGGGGCGGGGTAGTGTCGGCGCATGGCATGCCGTATCACGGAGCTGGTGTTGGATTGCCGCGAGCCGGAGAAACTCGCTGCATTCTGGTGTGAGGTCTTGGATTATGTCGTCCTGGAAAAGGAGGGGGACGATATCGCGATCGGACCTCAAGAGGGGTTCGGCGGTCTCCAGCCCATCCTTGTGCTCAGCCGGACCGACGAGCCCAAGAACGGCAAGTTGCCCCTGCACATCGATGTCAACGCCACCGACCGCGAGCAGGAAGCCGAGCTTGAACGCCTTCTCGCCGCGGGGGCGCGGCACGCCGACGTCGGCCAGACCGGCGACGAGCCCTGGTATGTGCTCGCCGACCCGGAGGGGAATGAGTTCTGCCTGCTTCGGTCACGTGTCTCTTGAGCCGCGCGGCCCCTATCTGCTGACATGGCGTCGATGCCGGCGCCGTAATACGGATTCCGGCCGGGGCTGATTCGGCTTCGCCAGAGTTCGCGCGGCTGAAAGCTCTTGGCTCCGCAAGCATGGGTGGGAAGCCCCGGCGCAGGCATGCGTGGAAACGTAGACGGCCTGGCCTACCCGGTCGGCGCTTCGGGGTTGAAGACGACGGACTCTGGACGGGCGATGTTCTGGGAATGCCGTGTGGGCGCAGATACCCAGTAGAAGCCGCTGTAGCCGACATGGGCGAATGACCCGGGTGGGGCGCCGTCTCGCTCAAGTCGTGCGGTCGGCTCATCGCACCGTCGGTGCCCATTGTCGGGTGTGATTCCTCGGCCGGACGGGGTTTGTCCGGCCGAGGGTCCGTGGCACGGGTTCTAGGCGTGGCTGGCGATCATGATGAGGTTGCCGCAGGTGTCGTCGAGTACCGCGGTGGTCAGCGGACCCATCTGGGTGGGCTCCTGGGTGAAGCGCACGCCGAGTCCGCGCAGGCGCTCGTACTCCTTGTGGACGTCGTCGACGGCGAAGGAGGTGAAGGGGATGCCGTCGCCGGCCAGGGCCTCCTTGAAGGGCTTGGCGGCGGGGTGCTCGTCGGGTTCGAGGACCAGCTCGACGCCGTCGGGCTCTTCGGGGGACACCACCGTCAGCCAGCGGGACTCGCCTGCCGGCAGGTCGTTCTTCTTCTGGAAGCCGAGCGTCTCGGTGTAGAAGCGGAGCGCCTTCTCCTGGTCGTCGACGAGGACGCTGGTCACGTTGATCCTCATGTGGTTCTCCGTCCGTTGGGGCTGAGCCACCGCGTGACGATCGGTTCGAGCGGGCCGACGTTGATGTGGTGGAACTTGTACCGGCCCTCCCGCCGGGTCTCGACCAGTCCCGCGTCCTCCAGCACCGCGAGATGCTGCGAGATCGCCTGCCGGGACGAACCGAGCCCGTGTTTGTTGATGAGCCGGGTGCAGATCTCGAACAGCGTCTGCCCGTCCCGTTCGGTCAGCTCGTCAAGGATCGCCCTGCGGGTGGGGTCCGCCAGTGCTTTGAAGACGTCACCCACTCACCGAACGTTAGGCAAGCAACGACTTGCCTGTCAATGTCACGGGGCATCCGTACGCCACGGATGGTCGAACCGTTCGGGAGGCACGCCCCATGCGCCGAGCACGGCCGTCAGCGCGGCCTCACCGTCGGCCATCACCTGCCGGACCAGGACGGCGCCCAGGTCGTAGTCCTCTCCGTCCAGGTAGTCGGCGTCGTAGTCCCAGTGCCTCACGCGGTAGACGCGGGCACGGTCGGATCGCTTCCAGCCCTCACGTTCGGCCTGCTCGTCGGCCGGGGTGAGGAGCGGAAGGATCTCGACGAACGCCCGGCGGCCGGGGCCGGTGGACGGCACCTCGGCGACCAGGCGCCCGCCGAGCCGTAACGCGCTCAGCTTGCTTTTGGGCCAGGCGGCCTCCGCGGTCACCCCGCGAGGTTGGCGCGGAGGAATTCCAGGGTGCGGTTCCATGCCAGGCGGGCGGACTCCTCGTGGTACGAGGGACGCTGGTCGTTGAAGAAGGCGTGCCCGGCCGGGTAGACGTGGAAGGTCGGGGTGATGCCGGAGTCGCGCTCGATGGCGGCCTTGAGGTCGGGCAGCGCATCCACGGGGACGGATTGGTCCTTCTCCCCGTAGTGCCCCATGATCTGCGCCTTGAGGTTGCTGAAGTCGGGGCTCTCCCCGGCGCCGCCGTAGAACGGGACGGCCGCCGCGATCTTCTCTCCGGCGCGGGCGGCGAGGGTGAGGACGAACGCGCCGCCCATGCAGAACCCGACGGCCCCGACGCGGTCGCCGGTGACCTCGTCCATCGCGAGCAGGTGGTCGACCGCGCTGGACAGCAGGTCGACGGCCTCCCCCACGGGCAGTTCACGCGCCAGCCTGGCGGCGTCGCTGGTCTCGTGCACGACCCGGCCGCCGTACAGGTCGGGGGCGAGCGCCACGAACCCCTCGGCGGCGAAGCGGTCGGTGACATCGGCGATATGGTCGTCGAGCCCCCACCATTCCTGGATCACGATCAGCCCGGGGCCACGCCCCGAGGGAGGCATGGCCAGGTAGCCGTGTCCGTTGTCGAAGCTCATGTTCTGTCGGGAAGCCATGCACCGATCTTGGCCCCCGCCGGGACGCCCTGCAAGGGCGGCCCGGCGGGGGCGTCCGGGCGGGCGAGGCCGCGGCGGGGGCGGCGCCGATCGAGGTCGCCGCCGCCCCTGCCGTGCCGATGAACGCGCGCCGACTGACGGTTACGAGCGCCCCACCGGCTTGCTCTCGATGCTGTGGTCCCCGCGCAACTTCTGCACGTAGATGTACTCGCCATCGCTGTACGCGTGGTGAGGCCCGCGGGCCTTGCCCTTCTTCCCGTCCCAGACCAGGCGCCCGTCGACGTAGACGTCGACGCGTGAGCCGAAGGTCGGCACGCCCGCGCGTCCCTCGGTGCCACGAGGAGCCTCCAGCGAGGCGCGGTAGGTCCCCTTGGTGACCTTCCAGGACGCGTTCACCGGGCCGTAGGTGGTGGTGATGTTGCCCTGGGCGAACGACAGGTCGGCGGTGTGCGGCACGAAGTCGAACGTCCGGCCCGCGGTGCCGGTGGGGTTGAGGCCCAGCACGTAGAAGGTGAGCGCGGGGGTGGGGCCGGTCGCCCAGGAGTGCGCCATGCTCGTGTAGGAGCTACAGGTGGCGCAGCCGTCCTCGGGGTTGCGGAACGACTCCCAGAACGTGCTCTTGGTGCCCTCGGGGTGGTCGAGCATGTAGCCCCACTGGCGCCGGATGATCTCCACACCGGCCTTGTCGGCGGCCTGGCCGCCCGCCTGGAAGTGGGCGTTGACCTCCATCGAGCCGGAGAACACGCCCGGGTTGCCCTTGTTCTCCGGGGCGGTGGTGCCGATGGAGGTCCAGTTGCCGGTCAGGTAGTGGCTGATGCGGCGGGCCTTGGCGCGGTCGGCGAGGCCGTACCAGGCGGCGAGGGAGTTGCCGTCCTGGGGGTGGATGGTGGAGTCAGGGTAGAACCTGTACGCCCCGGCGGCCTCGTCCCACAAATGGGTGTTCACGGCGGTGCGCAAGGCCGCGGCCCGGCCGGCGTACGACTTGGCCAGCGCCTTGTCGCCCTGTGCGGTGGCCAGGCGCGAACCGGCGTCCAGCGCGCGCCACAGCAGCACGTTGGCGATGAGGTTCTCGCCCTTCTCCAGGATCCGCACCGAGTCGGACGTGCCGGTGATGGACAGCAGCCCCCGGTCGCTGAGCTTCGCCGTGCTGAAGTCGATGCCGCGCTTGTAGCCGTCCCACACCTGGTCCAGCCACCGCCGGTCGCCGGTGTAGTTGTAGTAGTCCCAGGTGGCGGCCAGGGTCCACAGGTGGTAGGTGTCCGAGCCGTACTTGTTCATCATCGGCCCCGAGTAGGGCAGCTCACCGGTGTCCCGCTGGTGCTGGTAGAGGGTGGTGAGCGCGTTGCGGGCCGACTCGGTGTCGTCGAACGCCGCGTACGCCGCCGGGATCTCGATGCCCAGGTCGCCCGGCCACACGGTGCGGTCGCGCTTGGCGCCGTCCACCAGGATCGTGTCGCCGACGCCGACGGTGCCGCCGTTGTCCCACAGCTCGGCGGGCGGCTCCCAGATCCGGCCGGTCTTGGGGGCGATGGTGTTGAGCTGGACGGTGTAGGCGCCCGCGTACCAGATCCGGTTGAGCAGGTCGTCGCTCGAATAGAAGTGGTTGGCGTAGCGGGCCGGGTCCTTCATCTTGGGGGCGGCGGTGAAGTGGAGGGAGACCCCGTCCAGCTCCACCCGGCCCGCCGACTCCAGGAAGATCGTCAGGTAGCGGTAGCCGCCGCGCAGGTACCGGGCCGGGGTCGTGTACGTGGTGCGGCCGTCGACGGCGGTGGTCAGCGCGCCGTCCCGGCTGCGCGGCCCGCCGGTGGAGGCGTCGCTGGTGGGGAAGCCCGCGTACCGGGACGACTCGGCGAAGGCCAGCCCGACCGTCTGGGGCCCGTCCGACCCGGCGAAGCTCACCGTGGTCAGGCCGCTGACCTCCTTGCCGAAGTCCAGCGTGAGGGACGCCCCGGCACCGCTGAGCGTGGTGCGGCGTCCTTTGAGCACGGCCTGCGGATCGATCACCTCGCCCTGGGTGGCGAAGACCGCGACCGGGCGGACCGTGCGGGTGGCCGGGGACAGGTTGTAGGCGTCCCAGGGCTTGGCGTGGCGCGGCCCTTCGGCCGTCGCCGCCGGGGCGCTGATCATGAGAGGGACGGTGACGGCGGCCAGGCCCAGCGTGAGGGCGGTTTTCCCCCTCAGCCGGTTGACTACGCTGGTGGTCATGGATTCCTCGTGTTCCGGTTCGTGACAGGACGGGATGGGGAGTTCGTGTGCGGGAGGGCGTTGCCGCGCCCTCCCGCACATGTGTCGGCTCAGGGGTGCTTGATCACCGCTTCGCCGTACGGGACCAGCCGGACCGGGCCGAGCAGCCCGTAGTTCTGCCGGGACGCCCCGCCGTAGACGGCGGCGTCGGCCACCCGCAGCCGGTTGATCAGGGTGGTGGCGACCTCGACCTCGATCGTGTTGGTGCCGCGCCGCAGGTACGGGCCGACGTCCACGATCGGGTTGAGCAGGTCCACGCCGGGCAGCCGGTGCCCGTTGACCGTGACCCTGCACGTGTCGAACACCTCACCGAGCTCCAGGTAGGCGCCCGGCCAGCCGTCCTTGCCCAGGTCGACGGTCGCGGTGTAGCGGCCGACCCCGGACACGTCGGCCAGCTCCGGGATCTGCGGCCACGGCTTGAGCTCGTCCAGGACGAGGTCGTGCCGGGTGGTCACCGTCTCGGTCGGGGTGCGTCCCGGCTGGAAGTCCTCGACCTGAAGCCGCCACTTCGACAGGGTCAGCGCGGCGGGCAGCTCCCCGATCGTGGAGCGGACGGTGCGGCCGCCCTCCAGGGTCGTGGTGTACGTCCCGGGCCGGGTGTCGCGGATCGCCAGCCGGTTCGTCGAGGCGACGCGGACCTCGGCCGCCTCGCTGGCGGTCGCGTACGGGGTCGCGTGTCCCTTGGGAGGCGCCAGGACGAACACCGTGGCCTCGCCCGGCTGCAGCGCCACCCGCAGCGTGACCGTGTCGCCGTCCGCCCGGTAGAGGGCGACCGGCTCGATCTCGCCCGTCCACAGGTCGAGCCGGTACGGCACGGCCTTCCGGTCGGTGCGGGTGAGGGTGACCTCGTGGTCGATGGGCGCGATCGGCGGCTTCGGCGTCTCGTTGTGCCGCCCGTTGACCAGGTAGTAGTAGTCCACGTTCCCGTCCACCCGCCGGGCGTGCAGGAGGGTGGAGGTCTCGTGGGTGACGTCCCGCCGCACGCCGAGGGCTTCGAGGGCGCCGGGCACCTCGGGCTCGGTGGCGACGACCTTCACCTTCGGCTGGTCGAACAGCTGCCGCAGGACCGCCCGCAGCCGCTCGTTCTCGCCGTCCTTGGCGACGCCCGGGACGGTGGCGGCGCTCCAGTCGCCCATGAACACCACCGGCAGGCCCTTGCGGGTGAGCGCGAGGATCCGCTCGGCCGCGGACACGGTGAGGGTGCTCTTCTTCCCGGCGAAGCGGTCGCCCTCGACGAACAGCGCCTTGTAGGCGGGGCCGTTCGGCGCCAGCCGCCCGCCGGAGACGGTGGCGCTGGGCAGCGACAGGATCGGCTCGCTGGCGAACGAGTGGGTCCAGCCGATCGGGATGCCGTTGGCGGTGAACCAGCCGGCGCCGATGCCGGTCTTGCTGTAGCCCTTCTGCCGGAACACGGCCACGTCGATCCGGTTCTTGCCGGCCTGCGTGATGCCGTGGACCCGCGCGAAGTAGTCGGCGACGTCCGGGACGTGCCGCCAGGTGGGCTGGCGCGGCCCCCACGACTCGGCGTACCCGATCCCGCCGTTGTACGGGGTGAACCCGGCGAACCCCGGCCAGTTGACGCCGGGCGCCGTCGCGTACGAGAAGCCGTGCAGGGTCGTCTGGTTGAGCCCGGCGGCGTACGCGCCGCCCATGGTGAGCAGCAGCTTCTTCCAGGTGGTGCTGTAGGCGCCACCCTGGTAGGCCCCGGCCTCGCAGGACAGCACCTTGCGCCCGCCCATGTCGCGGCCGCCCATCAGGGCGCGGTAGTCGTCGAGGTTCTTGAACCCGAGCGACTCGCCCTCCGGCCTGTCCAGGGTCGCCGCCACCCGGATGGAGTCGGTCTGGAGCCCGTACGGCTGGCCGCTCAGCTCCAGGCCGATCGAGTGCGCCCAGTCGGCCAGCGGCTTGAAGTGGTTGTCGTGGAACAGGTCGGAGACCGTCAGCCAGAAGTCGTGCCGGGCGTGCTCGGTGGTCTCCGCGTCGTAGGCGAACACCGGGTCCTCGTCGTTCAGGAGGACGACCGGCAGGTAGGGGCCCAGGTCGTAGCCGCGCCGCTTGCGGAACTCGGCGGCCAGGCCGGGCGTCCAGTTCAGCGCCTCGGTCTCCAGCTCGATCGAGTCCTCGAACAGCGCGCCGCCCGCCTGCCGGAGCAGCTTGCGGATCTTCGGGGTGAGCAGCCGCTTCTCCCAGAAGTCGATGACGGCCTGCGTCCCGGCGCGGCTGAAGTGGTCCACGACCGCCGCGTCGGGGGCGCTGTGCGGGCCCGACTCGGGACGCTGCCCGCTGCCGCGCCGCCAGTACGACAGCAGCACCCACTCGCCGTCGTCCGGCGCCGTCCAGGTGATCCGGCCGTTCCGGACGCGGGAGGTGAGGTCCTGCCAGGAGTCGCGGGCGAGGCCGATCACGTCACGGTTGTCGTAAGCCGGGTCTTTGCGGACGGCGTGGACGGCCTCCAGGTGCCGCTGGGTCACCCCGGGCTGGGGTGCGACGACGGGGTCGGGAACGGGGCCGTCGTGGGTCGCTCCCCCGGCCAGCGTGACCATCCCGTACGCCAGTTCCTGCACGGCGGCGGGGCTGTCGGGCGTGATGGAGGGCACGGCCGCGGGCCAGGCGGGGCCGATGGTGAGGTCCACGGTGATGCCGCGCTTGCGGGCCTGGTCCAGCGCGGCCTCGACGCCCGCGTTCCAGGCCGGGGTGCCCCAGCCGTGGTGTACCGGGTCGAGGACGGACTTGTCCTTGATGCTGTGGTGCAGCGCGACGATCTCGGCGCCGCCGAACCCGGCGTCGGCGATCTGGTCGATCTCCCGCCGGATCTCGGCGGGGGTGACGTGCGCGTCGGGCCACCACCAGCGGAACCGCGGCCGTACCTCCGCGCCGGGACGGGCGAAGTGGGCGGCGGGGAACGGCGCGGGGTCCGCGGCGGCGGTGCCCGGCCGTACCGAAAGGGGCAGTGCCGCGACGGCGCCCGCCGCGAGCCCTGCCTGCATCACCCGGCGCCTGCTCAGCGGCCGGGCGAATCCGTGTTGTTCCATGGGTTTCCTTGCGTGTTCTCGGTTCTTGCGTGTTATCGGTGACTCGGGGGGTCGGAGGGGTCGTCAGCGGCGGGACACCTCGAAGGTCCATGTGCCGGAGCCGACCTCGAAGATCCCGCGCCCGTTCCGGACGCCGGTCCAGCGGGCGCCCTTGGTGGCGTCGGGACGTTTGGTGCCGCCCAGCAGCGGGACCTCCACGCGGGCGGTGGCGCCCGGCGGGACGGTCACGTCCAGGCGGAGGGTGGTGCCGGTCCGGCGCCATGAGCTGGACGCCTTGCCGAAGGGGGTCTGGTGGTCGGCGCCCGCGGAGGTCAGGTCCCCCACCACCGCCGGGCGGATCAGCAGTTTCCGGTACGCGACCGAGTCGTCCGCCTGGCCCAGCCCGGCCAGCCCGGCGGCGAACCACTCGTCGATCGCGCCGAGCATGAAGTGGTTCTGAGAGTTGCCGGAGGTCGGGCCGTCCCAGTTCTCGGTGAGGGCGGTGGCGCCGTGCACCACCTGGTAGCCGTAGCTGGGGCTGGTGGTCTGCGTGGCGACCGCGTACACGATGTCGTCGCGGCCCGCCGCCGACAGCACGCGGAACACCGACGGCAGGGCGATCTCCCCGACGGTGAGGTGGTAGCCCTTGTCGCGGATGCTCCCGATCAGGTGGTCGAGGACGGCCTGGCGCCGGTCGGCCGGCACGATCCCCATGTCCAGGGCCAGGGCGTCGCATGCCTGGCTGCCGGACCCGTAGGTGTTCTCCTTGAGGTACTTGGCGTTGAACGCGTCGCCGATGCGGGCGGCCAGCGCGGTGTAGCGGGAGGCGTCCGCGTCCTCGCCGATGACCTCGGCGATCCGCGCGAGGGCCGTGGCGGCGCGGTGGTAGCCGAAGGTGGCGGTGACGCCGACCGGGGTGCTCGGGTCGAAGGTGATCCAGTCCCCCAGCCCGTAGTCGAGCAGGTCGCCCTCGGCCTTGCCGGACAGGTAGTCCAGGTACCGCCGCATGTTGCCGTAGTAGGTGCGCAGCGTGGCGGTGTCGCCGTAGGCGCGGTACATCTGCCACGGCGCGAAGATGATGACGTTGCCCCAGTTGGGGTCGTCGCGGAACCCGCCGCCGAACACGGTGTACTCCGGCGCGATGTCCGGGACGAGACCGTCGGCGGTCTGCGCCTCGGCGATGTTGCGCACGATCTCCGCGTAGTAGGCGGCCACGTCGTAGTTGCGGGCGACCGCGGGGAAGACCAGGTTGGCCTGCTCCAGCCAGCCCAGCTTCTCCCGGTGCGGGCAGTCGGTCAGGACCGAGTACATGTTGCCCTGCACCGCCCGGTCGATGATCTTGTGGATGTCGTTGATCAGGGGGTGCGAGCTGGTGAAGCCGCCCGCGCGCTCGTTGGCGGTGCGGAGCACCATCCCCGAGACGGTGTCCTCGTCCGGCGCCGACGGCAGCCCTTCCAGTTGCACGTAGCGGAAGCCGTGGTAGACGAAGCGCGGATGCCAGGTCTCCACGCCGTCGCCGGACAGGGTGTAGGTGTCCCAGATCGGCGAGCCGGTGGTGTGCTGGCTGACCGTGCCGTCGGCGGCGAGCAGCTCGCCGGGCCGCATCGTCACCCTCGTCCCGGCCGGGCCGCTGACGCGCAGCACCGGCCAGCCCGCGATGTTGGTGCCGAGGTCGGCCACGTACACCCCGTCCCGGGGCCGGGTGATCTTCTTGGTGCGGACGGTCTCCACGTGCTCGATCGGCGGCGCCGCCCGCGCGGTCAGCCGCGCGGTGGGCGGGTCGCGGCGGACGGCGGCGGCCCAGTCGCCGGGGACGCGCCGCGCGTCGTGGTCCTCGCCGCCGTACCAACCGCTGAACGTGGTGGCGCCCAGCGCGGTGCGCCAGCTCGGGTCGCTGCCGATCACGACACGGCGGCCGTCGCCGTAGGTGATCTCGAGCTGGAGGAGGAAGGCCGGGGCGCCGTCGCTGCGGGTGAGCTTCTGGTACCGGCCGGGGGTGGCGGGCACGTGCGCCATGCCGTTGCCCAGTTCCACGCGCAGGTCGTTCGCGCCACGGCGGAGCAGCCCGGTGACGTCGTAGGTGGAGTAGACCAGCCGTTCCTTGTGGTCGGTGTTCGGCGGTTCCAGGACGGCCCTGCTCACCGGGCGCCCGTTGACGGTGAGGTCGAGGACGCCCAGCGCGGTGGCGTAGAGACGCGCGCTCCGGATCCGCTTGCCCACATCGATCCGCTTGGTGAAGACCGGGACCGCCGACGGCGCGCGGCGCAGCGGTGGCGGCGCCTCCTGTCCTTCGACGGTCGCGGCCGTGTCGAAGGACGACCCGTCCGAGGAGGTCCGCACCGTGAAGTCCTCGGGGAAGTTGGCCGTCTTCCCGTCGTCGGTCAGCGTGTCGGTACGGGGGTAGAGGACGACCCGGTCGAAGCGGCGTTCGGCGCCGAGGTCCACCTGGACCCAGATGGGCGTGGCGAGGTCCTGTTCCTGGTGTTCCAGGCTGGTGTAGCCGAACGGGGCGCTCTCGCTGGTGAGCGATCCGTCGGTGGCCGCCTGCGGTTCCCACTGGCCCGGTGCCGTGTAGGTCTCGGAGGCGGTGACGGGGGCGTGCAGGGCCAGGTTCTCGCCCGCGTCGCCGTCCGCCACCACGATCTCGGCGAGTTGCAGCCGGGACACCTTGTACGGCCAGCCCTCCTTGAGGGGCAGGCCGAGCCGGGACACCTCCAGCCGGACGTAGCGGGCGGTGCGCGCGGGGAAGGTAATCGTGACGGGGTTGGGTTCGGGCTCGTTCCAGTCCGGGTGGCCGATCCAGGAGGCCGTCCAGTCGCCGGCGTCCAGCAGGCCCATCTCCCAGGACGATGGCTCGCTCCAAGGCGACGGGCGGCCCTGCGCGTCCCACACGCGGACCCGCCAGGAGACGCGCTGCCGGGACCGCAGGGGGCGGCCCGCGTACACGGCCGAGACCGCGGAGCCGCGGACCTTCCCCGAGTCCCAGAGCACCCCGTCGCCGGTCACCTTGATCTGGTACGCGGTCGGCGCCTGATCGCGGGGACCGGAAGCGAACCGCCAGCTGAGGGTCGGCGTGGTGTCGTCGATCCCCAGCGGCGAGCGCAGGTGGTCGACCCGCAGGTCGATGGGACGGAGGCCGGGTGTGGCGGGCGCGGCCTCGGCCGTCGCCGGCGCGACCGCTCCGGCGGCGCCCACGGCCGCCGCGGTGATGCCGCCCGCCTGGACGAAGCGGCGGCGGGAGATCGGTTCCGCCATGTCAGGCCACCGCCTTTCCGGCCACGACGGGGACGAGCAGCGATGCGGCGGAGACGTGGGCGAGAAGGACACGGCGGGTTCGAGGAAGGGACACGGGTCTGTCTCCTCAAGCGGGGGGTGCGGCGGGTGGCAAGAGGGGGGCGGCGGGAGAGCGGGCAGGGGACGCCCTCCCGCCGCGTGAGGACCGGCCGGCGGGTCACCCGGTGCCGGACGGCCTCGCCGAGAAGTGGTAGGTGCCGGAGCCGACGGTGAAGACGGCGGCCCCGTCCTGCATGCGGAGGAACCTGGCGCCGCTCTGCGACACCTCCGCCGCCGACCGGGCCGGAACCCAGACCTCGGCGGTGGTGTTCACGGGAACGGACACGGTGAGGTCGAACCGGCCGCCCTTGGCCGACCAGCTCGTCTCGATCGGGCCGTAGACCGAGTCATAGCGGCCGCTCGCCCGGTCCACGTCGCCGCCGGGGCGCGGGCGGATCACCGTGCGCCGGTAGCCGGGCTCGCCCGCGCTGATGCCGGCGATGTTCTCGTACATCCATTCGCCCACGGCGCCGTAGGCGTAGTGGTTGAAGGAGTTCATCCCGGCGTCCTGGAACGACCCGTCCGGCCTGATGGAGTCCCAGCGCTCCCACATCGTGGTCGCGCCACGGTCGATCTGGTAGCCCCAGGACGGGAAGGTGCGCTGGTGCAGCAGCCGGTACGCCACGTCGGTGTGCCCGGTGGCGGTCAGCACGGGCAGCAACTGCGGCGTCCCCAGGAACCCGGTGGACAGGTGCCAGTCGCGCGCCTCGATCAACTGCACGAGACGGTCGGCGGCGGGCTTGCGCGCCGCCTCGGGCAGCAGGTTCATCGACAGCGCCAGCACGTAGGCGGTCTGGGTGTCGCCCTTGATACGGCCATCGGTCACGTACGCCTTGGTGAACGCCTCGCGCACGCGCCCGGCCAGGTCGTCGTACTGCGCGGCCTCGTCCTCCTTGCCCAGGACGCGGGCGATGTCGGCGACCAGGTCGGTGACGTAGGCGAAGTAGGCCGTGCCGATGACGTCCTTGGGCGTCTCGTCGTTGATGTTGAGCCAGTCGCCGTACCCGGCGGCCGGTCGCAGCAGCCCGTTGCTGTTGTTCTCCAGGTAGGTGATCCACTTGCGCATCGCCGGGTAGTTCTGCTCCAGCACCCGCCGGTCCCCGTACGCCCGGTACAGGTTCCACGGCACGGTCACCCCGGCGTCGCCCCAGCCGGCGGCGCCCTCGCCGAGCCCGCCGATGCGGGGCGCGACGTCGGGGAAGGCGCCGTTGCTCCCCTGGGTGTCGCGCATGTCCTGCATCCACTTGCTCAGGAACCGCGCCGACTCCATGTTGTAGGTGGCGGTACGGGAGAACACGTTGATGTCGCCCGTCCAGCCCAGCCGCTCGTCCCTGGCCGGGGTGTCGGTCGGGATGGACAGGAAGTTGCCGCGCTGGCCCCAGGTGATGTTGCTGTGGAGCTGGTTGAGCATGCCGTCGTTGGTCTTGAAGTCCATGGTGAACGGCGCGGCCGTGTGCATCACCCTCCCGGTGACCGTGCCCTTGGACGGGGCGCCGGGCAGGCCGGTGACCTCGACGTACCGGAAGCCGTGGAAGGTGAACTCCGGCTCGTACACCTCGGTCCCGCCGCCGCGCAGCACGTAGGTGTCGGTGGCCTTGGCGGTGCGCAGGTTGGCGGTGTAGATGGTGCCGTCCTTGTTGAGCACCTCCGCGTGCCGGATCCTGACCTTCTGCCCCGCCTTGCCGGAGACCTTGAGCCGGACGGCGCCGACCATGTTCTGGCCGAGGTCGAACACGTGCACGCCGGGCCTGGGCTGCGTGATCTTCGCGGGGGTCAGCTCGCGCTCCACCCGGATCGGGGCGTCGATCTGGGCGGTCGGCCGCGCGGTGATGCCGGTGCCGGGCGACACCGGCCGCCACGCGGCGTCGTCGAACCCGGACTCGGACCAGCCGCGCTGTTCGAGGCGGGCGTCATAGGACTCGCCCATGAGCAGGTCGGCGCTGGTGACGGGGCCCGGCGACCAGCGCCAGCCGTCGCCGGTGGCGATCGTGTCGGTGGTGCCGTCGGTGTAGCGCACTTCGAGCTGGGCGCGCAGCCACGGCTGGTCGCCGTACTGCCGGGGTCCGAACATCCCGACCGACCCGGAGTACCAGCCGGGGGCGAGCGCGACGCCGATGGCGTTGTCGCCGTGCCGCAGCAGTCCGGTCACGTCGTAGGTCTGGTACTGGACGCGGGTGTCGTAGTCGGTCCAGCCGGGGGCCAGGACGTCCTCGCCCACCCGGTGGCCGTTGATCTCGGCCTTGTAGAGGCCGAGGGCGGTGGAGTAGAGGCGTGCCTGCGCGACGTGCTTGCCGCTGAGGCGGAACTCGCGGCGCAGCAGCGACGCCCCGGGCGGTTCGGGCTCGGCCTGGACGCCGCCCCAGGGGCCCGAGCCCCAGGCGGCGAGGACCTTGGCGGCCTGCCAGGAGGAGTCGTCGTAGTCGGTGGCCTGCCAGTCACCGGACGGCTCGTCCTTCACCGTGCGCCAGTCACCGGAGGTGTCGATCGTACGGACGCCCTCGGCGGTGGTGACCTCCAGCCGTCCCAGCAGGCCCGCCGGGCTCGGCCTGTTGACCGCGATGTTGGTGGCCTTCACCGCGATCGTGTTGCGGCCCTGCCTCAGCTTGCCCGTCACGTCCACGAAGACCGGGCGGCGCCATGCGTCGTTGCCCGGCTCCACGTCGGCGACCTGCTCGCCGTTGATCCACGCGGTGAAGCCGTCGTCGGCCGTCATCACCAGACGGCCCTTCTGCGCGGCGGCCGCCAGGTCGAACGACCCGCGGAAGTACCGCGTCCCTTCGGGGGCGTCGGCGGCCGGGTCGCCCTCGGGGTACCAGACCCATGACGCGCCGCTGAAGCTCGGCGGGGCGGTCGGGTCGGCGGGCTGGGGACGTCCCCAGGGACCCGAGCCCCAGGCGGCGGCGACCTTGGCGGCCTGCCAGGAGGAGTCGTCGTAGTCGGTGGCCTGCCAGTCACCGGACGGCTCGTCCTTCACCGTGCGCCAGTCACCGGAGGTGTCGATCGTACGGACGCCCTCGGCGGTGGTGACCTCTAGCCGTCCCAGCAGGCCCGCGGGGCCGGCGGAGGCGTTGGTGGCCTTCACCGCGATGGTGTTGCGGCCCTGCCTCAGCTTGCCCGTCACATCGACGAGGACGGGGCGCCGCCAGTTGTCGTTGCCCGCCTCGACGTCGGCGACCTGCTCGCCGTTGACCCAGGCGGTGAACCCGTCGTCGGCCGTCATCACCAGACGGCCCCTCTGCGCGGCACCCGTCAGGTCGAACGACCCGCGGAAGTAGCGGCTTCCGGCCGGTGCGCCGGAGGCCGGGTCGCCCTCGGGATACCAGATCCACGAGGTGCCGCTCAGCGCCGGAGGCTTGTCGGGGTCGGCGGACGCGCCGATCCAGCCGCCCTTCCATTCGGCCGGGTCCAGCAGACCGGTCTCCCACCAGGACGGCTTGCTCCAGGACGAGGCCCGGCCGTGGGCGTCCCAGACACGGACCGTCCAGTGGTAGCGGGTGCGCGGCTTGAGCGCCGGCCCACGGTACGGGACCAGCACGGACTGGCCGGAGGCGACCTTGCCGCTGTCCCACACGTCCCCCGTGGCGAGCTTGGCCGGGCTGGACGCGACGTGGATCTCGTACGCGGACTGCGACTGGTTCCGCTCCGGGGATCCGAGCCGCCAGCTCAGCCGCGGGGCCGGGTCGTCGAGCCCGAGCGGTCGCTCGCCGTACTCGGTGGTGGTGCTCAGCACCCGGACGCCTCCGCCCTCGGGCGCCGCCAGCGCGGCGCCTCCCGACGTGACGACCAGGACGAGGGCTGCGGGGAGGACGAGGAGCGTGGATCGAGACCGTTGTCGGTGCTGCGTCGGCCGCTGCGGCGTTCGCACGGGCTTTCCTCCAGGGTTTTCGGGCACGGCGAACCAGGCCCTCGGCCATGCGGGCGCGCACGCGTCATGGCACGGCCGGGGCCGGTTCCCCGCGGCCAGGGTGGGATCCCCCGATCACACTTGCGTTGAGGAGCGGAAAGGTCGCCGGCTACGCGCCGGGTATCAGGGACGGACCTCCGTGAACTCCAGGTCCATCAGGTCGGCCAGGGCCTTGAGGTCGGCGACGCGGTGGCCGGTGCCCAGCGCCCAGTGGTGGGAGATGCCGGTGGCGCTCCACTCGTCGACCCACTCGCCCGGGTCGCAGCCGAAGTCGACCCGCGAGGTGGTGTTGCCGATCTGCAGCAGCGGGCCGTCCACGGTCTCGCCCTCGGACGCCACGAACCCGAACCGGCCGTCCCTGCGCTGGATGATCCCGAACGCGGTGACCGGGCCGTGCTTGACGTCGAACTCGACCGACACGCCGTACCCGCGCTTGCCGTGGTAGACGCCGAGCCCGCGCAGCAGCGGCTTGCGCGCGCTGATGGCCAGGTGGGCGGGGCCGTCATGGCCCATCTCCACATGGCCGCGGTGGAAGTCCAACGCCTGCAGCTCGGTGAACGAGCCGCCCGCGCCGAGCCGGTCGGCGATCAGCATGGCCAGCGAGGTGCGCAGCTCGTACTCCCCCGCCGCCGGGATGCCACGCGCCGTCAACAGCGACGCGCCCAGGATCATCCCGGCGCCCAGCCGCTCGTGGATCTCGCCGTCCAGGCCCCGGTGGTAGTAGGCCAGGCTGTCCAGGCCGAAGTCCTCCACCAGGCGGTCCAGGCCGACGGAGACGCGGGCGGCCCAGCCCAGGTCGTCCTCGTTCACCGAGTCGGCCAGCTCGAAGATCTCGCGGGCCTCGTCCACCTTGGCCTTGGCCTCGGTGTCGGTGACCTTCTCCACCCGCACCCGCAGGTCGTCGAACTCCAGCACCTCGACGTGCCCGCCGAAGTTGGCGCTGACCAGGGTGAGGTCGGTGGACACGTCCAGCATGCCGGGGTACAGGTGCCCCATCAGGCCGTGCCGGCCCCTGCGCAGCGCGGCCCGGACGCCCGCGGCACGGACCCAGCGCCCGATCTTCGCCCAGGCGCGCTCGTCCTCCACGTACCCCGACACCGACCGGAACGGGATCCCGCAGCGCTGGAACGCGTTGGCCATCTCCGGCAGCGGGCAGGCTCCGCAGTAGGCCAGCCACTGGCCGGTGTCGAAGGTCGCGTGGTCCATCGACTCGGTCGGCTGCAGGTTGATCAGCAGGACGGGCGCGCCGGACCGCTGGGCGATCGGCACCAGCATGGTGGCGGTCATGTAGGTGGTGAGGAAGCCGACGATGAGGTCGCACCCGGCGACCCGCAGCTTCTCCGCCGCGGCGGCGCCCTCCTCCGCGTCGGAGATGAACCCGACGTCCACGACCTCGACCTCGGCGCCCAGGTCGCGCATCCGTTCCGACACGCGTGCGGCGGAGCGCTTGAGCTGGGGCAGCAGATCCGGGAACTGGGGCCAGTAGGCGCCCAGCCCACCGGCCACCAGCCCCACTCGTACCGTGTTCGTGGCCATGTCTCGCTCCAATCGGTCTCTGCGTCAGTGGTCGCCGGTTCGGCCGTCGCCGGTCAGCGGAGGAAGGCCGCGGCCACCCCCGCGTCCACGGGGATGTGCAGGCCGGTGGTGTGGGTGAGGTCCCCGCCGGTGAGGGCGAAGACGGCGGCGGCGACATGCTCGGGCAGCACCTCCCGCTTCAGGAGCGTGCGCTGCGCGTAGAACTCGCCGAGCTTCTCCTCCTCCACCCCGTAGACCGCGGCGCGCTGCGCGCCCCAGCCCCCGGCGAAGATCCCCGAGCCGCGGACGACGCCGTCGGGGTTGATGCCGTTGACGCGGATGCCGTGCTCGCCCAGCTCCGCGGCCAGCAGCCGCACCTGGTGCGCCTGGTCGGCCTTGGTGGCGCCGTAGGCGACGTTGTTGGGCCCCGCGAACACCGCGTTCTTGGACGAGATGTAGACGATGTCGCCGCCCAGGTTCTGGTCGATCATGACGCGGGCGGTCTCCCGGGAGACCAGGAACGAGCCCCGCGCCATCACGTCGTGCTGGAGGTCCCAGTCGGCCGCCGTGGTCTCCAGCAGCGGCTTGGAGATCGACAGCCCGGCGTTGTTGACGACCAGGTCGATCCCGCCGAAGGCCAGCACCGCCTCCCGGACGGCACGGGCGATCTGGTCCTCGTCGGTGACGTCCACGGCCACCGCGATCGCCACGTCCTCCTGCCGCGGCGCGCCGGCGCCGATCTCCGCCGCGACCTTCTCGGCCCCGGCGAGGTCGCGGTCGGCGACCACCACGCAGGCGCCCTCGGCCGCCAGCCGCCGCGCCGTGGCCGCGCCGATGCCCGAGCCGCCGCCCGTGACCAGCGCGACACGGGTCGCCAGCGGCTTGGGCCGGGGCATCCGGCGAAGCTTGGCCTCCTCCAGTTCCCAGTACTCGATCCGGAACTTCTCCGACTCGGGGATGGGCGCGTACGTGGACAGCGCCTCGGCGCCCCGCATCACGTTGATCGCGTTGACGTAGAACTCGCCCGCCACCCGCGCGGTCTGCTTGTTGGCGCCGAAGCTGAACATGCCGACGCCGGGCACCAGCACGATCGCCGGGTCGGCGCCGCGCATCGGCGGGGAGTCGGGCGTCGCGTGCCGCGCGTAGTAGGCCGCGTACTCCTCACGGTAGGCGGCGTGCAGCTCACGGAGCCTGGCGGTCACCCGGTCGAGCGGCGCGTCCGGCGGCAGGTCCAGGACCAGCGGCGCGACCTTGGTGCGCAGGAAGTGGTCCGGGCACGAGGTGCCGAGCGCGGCGAGACGCGGGTGCTCGGCGCGGGAGACGAAGTCCAGCACCTCGGGGCTGTCGGTGTAGTGGCCCACCTGCGGCCTGTCGGTGGACGCCAGGCCGCGCAGCAGCGGGAACAGCGCGGCGGCGCGCTCGTGCCGCTCCGCCTCCGGCAGCGTCGCGTACACCACCGCGCCGAACGGGTCGGGCCGGCCGTGCTCGGCGATGTACGCCTCGGCGGTACGGATGATCTCCAGCGAGTTGGCCTGGCACTCCTCGCTGGTGTCGCCCCACGCGGTGATGCCGTGCCCGCCCAGCACCACCCCGATGGCCTGCGGGTTGTCCTTCTTGATCGCCGCGATGTCCAGGCCGAGCTGGAACCCGGGGCGCCGCCACGGCACCCACAGCACCCGGTCGCCGAAGATCCGCCGGGTCAGTTCCTCGCCGTCGGCGGCCGTCGCGATCGCGATGCCCGAGTCCGGGTGCAGGTGGTCGACGTGCGCGGCCTCCACCAGGCCGTGCATGGCGGTGTCGATGGACGGGGCCGCGCCGCCCTTGCCGTGCAGGCAGTAGTCGAACGCGGCCACCATCTCGTCCTCGCGCTCGACGCCGGGGTAGACGTCCACGAGGGCGCGCATGCGGTCGAGGCGGAGCACCGCGAGCCCCGCCTCGGTGAGCGTGCCGAGGTCGCCGCCGGAGCCCTTGACCCACATCAGCTCGACGTCCTGCGCGGTCACCGGGTCGGTGACGGTGCCTTTGGCCGAGGCGTTGCCGCCCGCGTAGTTGGTGTTGCGCGGGTCCGAGCCCAGGGTGTGCGCCCGCTCCAGCAGTTGCTCCACCTGGGGCGGAGTGGCGGTCATCGGAAGGTCTCCTTATAGATGTGCGATGGGTGTGCGTAGCTTCGCGTAGGTGTGCGTGGGGTCGTCGAGCCGGGGTCGATGACGCCGATCCGGGCCGGGCCGGTCAGGCCCCCCACCCGGCCGCCTGCCCGTCCTTGCGCTCGGCCACCACCTTCTCGTAGTAGCCGGACGCCTTGTACGCGGCGATCGGGTCGGGGTCCAGGCCCATGTCCTCGCGGACCTCGGCCAGCAGCGGGCGGACGTCGGTGTTGTAGGCGTCCATGAACACCGCGTTGGCGCCCAGCACGTCACCGGCGTCCTGCGCGGCGTGCAGCGCGTCCCGGTCCACCAGCAGGGCCTTGGCGGTGGCCTCCTGCACGTTCATCACCGACCGGATCTGCCCCTGGATCTTGGGCTCGATGTTGTGGCACTGGTCGAGCATGAACGCCACGCCGGCCTCCGGCTCGTACCCGCCGCCGCGCACCACCTCGTACATGATGCGGAACAGCTGGAACGGGTCGGCGGCGCCCACCATCAGGTCGTCGTCGGCGTAGAAGCGGGAGTTGAAGTCGAACGCGCCCAGCTTGTCCTCGCGCAGCAGGAACGCCACGATGAACTCGATGTTGGTGCCCGGCGCGTGGTGGCCGGTGTCCACGCACACCTTCGCCTTGTCGCCGAGCTTGACGCAGTGCGCGTACGAGGTGCCCCAGTCCGGCACATCGGTGGTGTAGAACGCGGGCTCGAACAGCTTGTACTCCAGCAGGAACCGCTGGTCGTCGCCGAGCCGGTCGTACACGGCGGCCAGCGCCTCGGCCAGCCGGTCCTGGCGGGCGCGGATGTCGTCCTGGCCCGGGTAGTTGGTCCCGTCGGAGAACCACAGCTTCAGGTCGCGCGACCCGGTCTGGTCCATGATGTCGACGCATTCCAGCAGGTGGTCCAGCGCCTTGCGGCGCACCGCCGGGTCCGGGTTGGTGACGCTGCCCAGCATGTAGTCGTCGTCCTGGAAGACGTTGCTGTTGATCGCCCCGATCGCCACGCCCTGGTCCTTGGCGTGCGCGGCGAGCGCGGCGTAGTCGTCCACCCTGTCCCACGGGATGTGCAGGGCGACGCTGGGCGCCACGCCGGTGAACTTGTGCACCTGCGCGGCGTCGTCGATCTTCTCCTGCGGAGTGCGCGGCACACCCTGCTGCGCGAACACCTTGAACCGGGTGCCGGAGTTGCCGTACGCCCACGAGGGAGTCTCGATGTGCTGGCGGCGAAGAGCGTCCTTCACCGCACTCCTGTCGGTCACGGGGTTACCTCTCCCTTCAGCGGCTTGGGGGGTGTCTCAGTCCAGGTGGAAGACCTCGGTGAGCAGCCGCATGCCCTCGTCGGGGCGGCCGTCCAGGTCCTCGAAGAACGGCGCCATCTCGGCCTGCCAGCGCGCGTTGACCTCGGTGCGCGCCATGCCCTCCTGCGCCTTCTCGAAGTCCTCGGTCTCCAGATAGCCGACCAGCAGCCCGTCCTCGCGCAGGAAGAGCGAGTAGTTGTGCCAGCCCGTGTCGCGCAGAGCGGCCAGCATGTCCGGCCACACGTGCGCGTGCCGTTCCCGGTACTCCTCCAGCCGGTCCTGCTTGACCTTCAGCAGGAAGCAGACGCGTTTCACGAGGTCCCTCCTGGATTCCCGTCCCGCCGCGGCCTGATAGGGAGCGCCGCGGCGGGACGGGGCGAACGGGGATGGGGATCAGAAGTCGTACTGATCGATGTTGTTCTTGTCGAAGACCGTGGGCGGCCCGAGGATCACCTCGCCGTTGGCGCCGATGGTGCGGGAGCCGAGCTTGCCGGCCTTGAAGGTCTCACCCTGCTGGCCGGTGATCTGGCCGGACGCCAGCGCGGCCGCCGCGTAGGACGCCAGGTAGCCCAGGTTCTTGGGGTCCCAGAGCGCGAACTTCTGGACGGTGCCGTCCTTGACGAACTGGCGCATCTGGTTCGGGGTGCCCAGGCCGGTCAGCGTGACCTTGCCCTTGTACTTGGAGCCGCTGATGTAGCGCGCCGCGGCGGCGATGCCGACCGTGGTCGGGGAGATGATGCCCTTGAGGTTCGGGTACGCCTGGAGCAGGCCCTGGGTCTGCTGGAACGACTTCTGGTCGTCGTCGTCACCGTAGGCGATCTTGACGAGCTTCAGCCCGGAGTACTCCGGCTTCTTCAGCTCGTCCTGCATGAAGCGGATCCAGGTGTTCTGGTTGGTGGCGTTGGCGGTGGCGGACAGGATCGCGATCTCGCCCTTGCCGCCGATCATGTCGCTGAGCAGCTTGACCTGGCTGCGCCCGATCTCCTCGGAGCTGGCCTGGTTGATGAACAGGTTCCGGCAGTCCTTGGCGGTGTCGGAGTCGTAGGCCACCACCTTGATGTTGCGGGACATGGCCTGCTTCAGCGGGCCGCACACCGCGTTCTCGTCGTTGGCGGCGATCAGGATCGCGTCGTGCCGCTGCTGCACCAGCGTGTTGATGTAGGACACCTGCGAGGAGGCCGAGGCGTCGGACGGGCCGACCTCCTTGGCCTCGCCGCCGTACTCCTTGGCGGCCTCGATGCCGGCCTTGTCGACGATCGTCTCGTAGGGGTTGTTGACCTGCTTGGGCAGGAAGGCGATCTTCAGGCCCTTCTTGATGGGCGCGTTGGGGTTGGCCGAGGCCGCCCCGCCACCGGCGGCGCCGCCTTCGGACGAGGACGACTCCTTGGTCGTGCCACCACAAGCGGCCAGCGAGAGGGCCAGAACGCTCACGCTCGCGATCGCCGCGAGACGGCGCGGAGCGCGCAGACGGACGGTCATGGTCGTTGCCTTTCAGGGTGGGTCAGGTGGGGGGTGGTCAGAGGGACAGGGTTCATGAGGTCGCCGCGGGGGCGGGGGCCTCGGGTCGAGGCCCCCGCTGTCGTCCCCGCGTTTCCCGCACCACGGCGATCAGCCGTGGTGTGAGGACCGACACGATCAGCAGCAGCCCGGTGACGATCGACTGGATCTCGGTCGAGACGTCGTTGAGCATCAGCAGGTTGCGCAACAGCCCGATGAGCAGCACCGCGGCGATCACGCCGCCGAGGGTGCCCTTGCCGCCGTCGAAGTCGATCCCGCCGAGCAGCACCGCAGCGATCACGGTGAGCTCCAGGCCGAGGCCGTTGTCGGCACGGGCGCTGCCGTACCGGAGGGTGTAGACGATCCCGGCGAAGCCCGCGACCAGGCCGGAGATCACGAACAGCACCAGCTTGATCCGCTTGACCCGGATGCCGGCGAAGTAGGCGGCGTCCTCCTGCGATCCGATCGCGAACAGCGACCGGCCGATCCCGGTGGCGTGCAGCGCCACGCCGGTGACCAGGGCGAGCAGGGCGAACAACGCCATCGGGTACGGGATGGGGGTGCCGGGGACCGAGTGGGTGGCCAGGTCGGCGTACCGCTGGGGGAACTGGGAGATGGCCTCGGTGCCGAGCACGACGTAGGCCAGGCCCCGGTAGAGGGTCATCGTGCCGATGGTGACCGCCAGCGACGGCAGCCCGAGCCTGGTGACCAGCCAGCCGTTGACCAGCCCGCAGACCAGGCCGACCACCAGCACCACCACGAAGATCGTCTCCAGTGCCCAGCCGGCGTCCCACAGGGCGCCGGTGAGCGCGCTGCACAGGCCCAGCACGGAGGCGACCGACAGGTCCACCTGGCCGCAGACCACCAGCAGGGTCATCGGCAGCGCGATCAGCGCGATCTCGCTGAGGTCGCCGAGCGCGAAGGACAGGTTGTCGGAGTTGGCGAAGTCCGGGGAGATCCCGGCGCCGCCGAAGAACACCACCACCAGCAGCAGGATGACGGCGCTCTCCCAGCGGAGCAGACCACGCGGATCAAACCTCATCGCGAGCGCTCCCTTCCTTGGTCGCCGGCAACGGCGCGGCGGCCTCGGCCCGCCCGGCGCGGTGCGCGCCGCCGCTGCCGTTGCCGTTGAGCCGGCGGCGTCCCCGCCTGGTCCTGGACTTGACGCGCAGGGCGCGGGTGACGCGCAGCGCCAGCAGCCGGTCCACGCTGATGGCCAGCAGGAGCAGCACGCCGGTGATGGCGTCCTGCCAGAACGAGTTGACCTTGAGCACCACCAGCACGCTGCCGATGGTGGTGATCAGCAGGGCGCCCAGCGCCGCGCCGTACACGGTGCCGGTGCCGCCGACGATGGCCACGCCGCCGACCACGACCGCGCTGACCACCTTCAGCTCCCAGCCGTTGGCGGCGTCGGCCACCACCGTGCCGAACCGGGCCAGCCACAGCACCCCGGCGAGGCCGGCGAGCAGGCCGCTGACCAGGTAGGCGGTCAGCACCCTGCGCCGGATCGGGACGCCGGCGAGCCGGGCCGCCTCGGGGTTGGACCCGATCGCGTAGAACTCCCGGCCCGAGGAGTAGGACCGCAGGTAGTAGCCCATGGCCAGCATGACCGCCACGGTGATGATCGGCAGGTAGGGGACGCCCAGCACGGCGTCGTTGCCCAGCGACAGCACCGAGGACGGCAGGTCGGACGCGCTGATCTGCTCGCCGTGCGCGAGGTAGTGGTCGACGCCCTGGATCACGTACAGCGTGCCCAGGGTGACCACCAGCGCGGGGACCCGGCAGAAGGAGACCAGCAGCCCGTTCACCAGGCCGCACAGGGCGCCGATGACCATGCCGACCACCAGGACCAGCAGCACGTTGCGGTCGGTGCCCGAGGCGAAGTCGCCGGTGACGAACGCGACCAGCCCGACGACCGAGCCGACCGACAGGTCGATGTTGCGGGTGACCACGACCATGGTCTGGCCGACCGCGAGCAGCACCAGGATGGAGGCGTTGAGGAAGATGTCCTCGACGCCCTGCGCGGACAGGAACTGCGGGTTGGCGATGGTGGTGATGACCACCAGCAGGATCAGGGCCGCGGCGATGCTCAGTTCGCGGGCCCGCAGCACCAGGTCGACCAGCCGGCCGCCGGTCTGGGCCGGGGCGTCGGCGGGGGGCCTGGTCGGGGTCTCGGTGAGCGTGGTCATCAGGCCGCCTTCCCGTTCCCGTCGCCGGCGCGGCCGGTCGCGGCGGCCATGACCGTCTCCTCGGTGGCGTCGGCCCGCGCGATCTCGGCGGCCAGCCGCCCCTCGTGCATGACCAGCACCCGGTCGGCCATGCCGAGCACCTCGGGCAGGTCGGAGGAGATCATCAGCACCGCCAGGTCCTGCGAGGCCAGTTCCGACAGCAGCCGGTGCACCTCGGCCTTGGTGCCGACGTCGATGCCGCGGGTGGGCTCGTCCACGATCAGCACGGTGGGCTCGGTGGCCAGCCACTTGGCCAGCACGACCTTCTGCTGGTTGCCGCCCGACAGGACGCCGACGGCGTCGCTCAGCCGGGCGTACTTGAGCTGGAGCCGCAGCGCCCAGTCGGCGGCGCGGTCCCGCTCCACCTTGCGGGAGATCAGCGGCCCGCGCCTGGTGGCGCGGCGCAGCGCGCGGAGCTGGGTGAGGCCCATGTTGCGCTCGATGGACATGTCCATGACCAGGCCCTGCTGGCGGCGGTCCTCGGGGACCAGCGCCACCCCGGCCGACATGGCGGCGGTCGGGCTCGCCGGGGGCAGCCTCCGCCCGGCGACCTCGACGCTTCCGGCGTCCCAGCGGTCCACGCCGAAGATCGCGCGGGCGACCTCGCTGCGGCCCGCGCCGACCAGCCCGGCCAGCGCGATGATCTCGCCGCGCCGCACCTCGAAGGAGATGTCGGTGAAGGCGCCCTCGCGGGTGAGCCTGGACACCTTCAGCGCCACCTCGCCCGGCGTGACCTCCTGCTTGGGGTAGAGCTGGCCGAGCTCGCGGCCGACCATCCGCTGCACCAGGTCGTCGGGGGTGAGGCCGTCCACCGGCTCGGTCCCGATGTAGGTGCCGTCGCGCAGGGTGGTGACCCGCTGGCAGAGCTCGAAGATCTCCTCCAGCCGGTGCGAGATGAACAGGATCGCGCAGCCCTGCTCCCGCAGGGTCCTGGTGACCGTGAACAGCCGGGCCACCTCCTGGCCGGTCAGCGCGGCGGTCGGCTCGTCCATGATCAGCACTCGGGCGTCCCGGGAGATGGCCTTGGCGATCTCGACGACCTGCTGGTCGGCGATGGACAGCCCGCGGGCGGGCTGCTGCGGGTCCAGCGCGACACCCAGCCGGGCGAACAGCTCGGAGGTGCGCTCGTGCATGGCCCGGCGGTCGATCCTGCCCAGCCCGGCGCGGGGCTGGCGGCCCATGAAGATGTTCTCGGCGACCGACAGGTCGGGGAACAACGTGGGCTCCTGGTAGATGACCGCGACCCCGGCCTGCTGGGCGTCGCCGGGCCCGTGGAACTCCACGGGCCGTCCGTCCACGCGGACCTCGCCCGCGTCGGGACGGTGCACGCCTGCGAACGTTTTTACCACTGTGGACTTGCCGGCGCCGTTCTCACCGGCGAGGGCATGAACCTCGCCGGCGTACAGCTCCAGGGTGACGTCCTGCAGTGCCCGCACGGCGCCGAACGACTTGCTCACGTTGACCAGTGCCAATGTCGGCGGCGCCGACCGCGCGGGTGCGCTCACGGCCACCCTCCTCACTGGTGTTGCTCGTAGTGCCACGTAACCTTGCTATGAAAAACGTTTTAAATCTATGTTGCCCAGGACGGTAGATGTGGACACAACCGCTCGTCAAGAGGCTGTTTTCCGCTCGTTACCATCGGGGCCGGTGGCCGCCTGGTGAGCAAACGGCACCTCACAGTAGGGTTGACACGTTTTAAAGGATGACCCAAAGTGAGCGCGGCATCTGGCAGCGGTGGAGGAGAGACCGGGGGGCGCGAGTTGGGCACCGTGGGGATCAAGCAGGTCGCCGAGCATGCCGGGGTCTCCCCCGGTACGGTCTCCAACGTGCTCAACCGTCCCGAACGGGTGGCCGCCGCGACCCGCGCCAGGGTGGAGAGATCGATCCGCGAGCTGGGGTTCGTCCGCAACGGGTCGGCGTCCACGCTGCGCGCCGGGCACAGCAGCACGATCGGCCTGATGGTGCTCGACCTGGCCAACCCGTTCTTCACCGACGTGGCCCGCGGGGTCGAGGACGTGGCGAGCGAACGCGGCTACGCCGTCCTGCTGTCCTCCTCGGCCGAGTCGGGCGAGCGCGAGCAGCGCAACCTCCGGGTCCTGGCGGAGCAGCGGGTCCGGGGCGTCCTGGTCACCCCGGTCGGGGACGACGGGCAGAACGCCGACCTGCTGCGCGACCGGGGCGTCCCGGTCGTCCTGCTGGACCACCCGACCCCCCGCGCCAACCAGTGCTCGGTCGCGGTGGACGACATGGCGGGCGGGGAACTGGCGGTCGGGCACCTGCTCGACCGGGGCGCCCGCAGCATCGCCTTCGTCACCGGCCCCTCCGCCCTGCGGCAGTGCACCGACCGCCGCAAGGGCGCGCTTCGCGCCCTGCGCGCCGCCGGTCTGGGACGGAACGCCATGACCGAGCTGACCGTCCCCGCGATGAACGCCCGCAACGGCCAGGAGGCGGCCCACCGCCTGCTGGAGGCCAAGACGCTGCCCGACGCCGTCTTCTGCGCGAACGACCTGCTCGCGCTGGGCGTGCTGCGGGTGCTGCTGCGCGCGGGCGTGAAGGTGCCCGCGGACGTGGCCGTGATCGGGTACGACGACATCGAGTTCAGCGCGGCGGCCGCGGTCCCGCTCAGCTCGGTGCGCCAGCCCACCTACCAGCTGGGACGGATCGCCACCGAGCTGCTCCTGGAGGAGTGCGACGACACCGAGACCCACGCGCACCAGCAGGTCATGTTCCAGCCGGAGCTGGTCGTCCGCGACTCGACGGAACGGAGCCCGCGATGAAGGTCGCCCTGTTCATCACCTGCCTCAACGACACCCTCTTCCCGGGCACGGGCAAGGCGGTCGTCCGGCTGCTGCGCAGGCTCGGCCAGGAGGTCGACTTCCCCGAAGCGCAGACCTGCTGCGGCCAGATGCACTTCAACACCGGGTACCGCTCGCAGGCCGCGCCCCTGGCGCGCGGCTTCGCCGAGGCGTTCGCGGGGTACGACGCGGTCGTGACCCCGTCGGCGTCCTGCGGCGCGATGGTCCGCGACTGGCATCCCAAGCTCCACGACGGTCCGGTGCCCAAGGTCTACGAGCTGTCGGAGTTCCTGGTGGACGTGCTCGGCGTGACCGACGTGGGGGCCTACTTCCCCCACCGCGTCACCTACCATCCGACCTGCCACTCGCTGCGGATGCTGCACGTGGGCGACCGGCCGCTGCGGCTGCTGCGCGAGGTGCGCGGCATCGACCTGGTCGAGCTGCCCGAGGCCACCGAGTGCTGCGGCTTCGGCGGGACGTTCGCGCTGAAGAACTCCGAGGTGTCGGCCGCGATGTGCGCCGACAAGGTCACCAACGTGCGGCGCACGGGGGCCGAGGCGCTGTGCGCGGCCGACAACTCCTGCCTGATGCACATCGGCGGCGCGCTGACCCGCACCCGCTCGGGCGTCCGGACCGTCCACCTGGCCGAGATCCTGGCGTCCACGGAGGAGACCGCCCAATGAACGGCCGCCCGAAGCCCGACGGAGCGATGCCCACCTACGTCGGGATGCCCTCGTTCCCCGACGCGGCCAGGAAGGCGGTCGCCGACACCCGGCTGCGGCGCAACCTGGCGCACGCCACCACGACGATCCGCGGCCGCCGCGCCGCCGCCGTGGCGGAGCTGGACGACTGGG
Organism: Actinomadura sp. SCN-SB; assembly: GCF_043906805.1. Taxonomy (NCBI): domain Bacteria; kingdom Bacillati; phylum Actinomycetota; class Actinomycetes; order Streptosporangiales; family Thermomonosporaceae; genus Actinomadura; species Actinomadura sp. SCN-SB. The sequence continues at coordinate 76,098 of NZ_JBIMPP010000021.1, forward strand.
CGGCGCTGCGCGAGGCCGGCAAGCAGATCAAGGACCACGTCCTGGCCAATCTCGGCCACTACCTGCGGCGGCTTGAGGAGAAGGTCACGGAGGCCGGCGGCACCGTGCACTGGGCCAGGGACGCGGCCGAGGCCAACCGGATCGTCGCGGGACTGGTCAAGGCCACCGGCGAGCGGGAGGTCGTCAAGGTCAAGTCGATGGCCACCCAGGAGATCGGGCTGAACGAGGCGCTGGCCGAGGAGGGCATCACCGCCTACGAGACCGACCTGGCCGAGCTGATCGTGCAGCTCGGGCACGACCGGCCCTCGCACATCCTCGTTCCGGCGATCCACCGCAACCGGTCCGACATCCGCGACATCTTCCGCCGCGAGATGCCGGACGCCCCGCCCGGCCTGTCGGACTCCCCCACCGAGCTGACCGCCGCGGCCCGCGCCCATCTGCGCGCCAAGTTCCTGTCGGCCAAGGTCGGGATCTCGGGCGCCAACTTCGCGGTCGCCGACACCGGGACGCTGGTCGTGGTGGAGTCGGAGGGCAACGGCCGGATGTGCCTCACCCTGCCCGAGACGCTGATCTCGGTGATGGGCGTGGAGAAGATCGTTCCGAGCTGGCGCGACCTGGAGGTGTTCCTCCAGTTGCTGCCCCGCTCGTCCACCGCCGAGCGGATGAACCCCTACACCTCCACCTGGACGGGCACGTCCGAGGGCGACGGGCCCCGCGACTTCCACCTCGTCCTGCTGGACAACGGCCGCGTCGACACGCTGGAGGACGAGGTCGGGCGGCAGGCGCTGCGCTGCATCCGCTGCTCGGCCTGCCTGAACGTGTGCCCGGTGTACTCGCGCGCGGGCGGCCACGCCTACGGCTCGCCCTACCCGGGGCCGATCGGCGCGATCCTGTCGCCGCAGATCCGCGGGATCGGGTCGGAGGTGGACGCCTCGCTGCCGTACGCGTCGTCGCTGTGCGGGGCGTGCTTCGAGGCGTGCCCCGTCGCCATCGACATCCCCGAGGTGCTGGTGCATCTGCGCGCCCGCGCCGTGGAGGGGTCGCGCAAGCACCCGATCGAGCGGGCCACGATGGGCGTCGCCGCCTGGACGCTGCGTTCCCCGGCCAGGCTGGGCCTGGCGCAGCGCGCGGCGTCGGCGAGCCGCTGGGTCGTCGGCCGCAACGGCCGCATCCGCCGCCTCCCCGGCCCGCTGAAGGGCTGGACCGACACCCGGGACGCGCCCGCCCCACCCGAGGAGTCGTTCCGAGCCTGGTGGTCGCGTACCGGCGGAGGGACCAAGTGAGCGCCCGGGACGAGATCCTGCGGCGGATCGACCGGATCGTCCCGGCCCGCCCCGCGGCCGAGGTCGCCAGGTCCTACACCGAGATCGACCGCTCCTACCTGCGGCAGCACCACGGCGACGGCATCCTCGACCTGTTCGCCGAACGGGTCGCGCACTACCGCGCCACGGTCCGCACGGTCACCGCCGCCGAACTGCCGGGCGCGGTCGCGGAGGCGCTGGCGTCCCGCCCCGGGTTGTACGGGGTGCCGGGCGGCCTGCCCGGCGCATGGGTCGCGGAGGCCGAGCAAGGGTGGCTGGTGCGCGACCCGGCCGTCGCCGACCTTGACGGCCTGGCCGGCGCGATCACCGCCTGCGCGGCCGGGATCGCCGAGACCGGCACGATCGTCCTCGACCACGGCCCGGACCAGGGTCCGCGGGCGCTGTCGCTCGTCCCCGACTACCACCTGATCGTCGTCACCGCCGGCCAGGTCGCCGCCGACGTCCCCGAGGCCCTGGAACGACTCGACCCGGCACGCCCGATGACCTTCGTGTCCGGCCCGTCCGCCACCAGCGACATCGAGCTGTCCCGGGTCGAGGGGGTCCACGGCCCCCGCACGCTCGACGTCCTGCTCCTGCACTGAAACCGAATGGCACGTTCAATGACCACCCCTCTGTTCGCGGCCGTCGACCTCGGCGCCTCCAGCGGACGCGTGATGACCGCCCGGATCGGCGAAGGGACGCTCGACCTCACCGAGGTCCACCGCTTCCCCAACCGCCCCGTCCGGGTCAACGGCACCCTGCACTGGGACATCCTCGACCTGTACCGCAACGTCCTGGACGGGCTGAGAGACGCCGCCCGGGACGGGCTCGTGTCCGTCGGCATCGACTCGTGGGCCGTCGACTACGGCCTGCTCGACGAGGACGGCGCGCTGCTGGGCAACCCGGTCCACTACCGCGACTCCCGTACCGCCGGGGTCATGGAGCGGGTCCGCGCCGAGGTGGGGGACGAGCTCCTCTACCAGGTGTCGGGCCTGCAATTCCTGCCGTTCAACACCGTCTTCCAGCTCGTCGCCGCCGGCGCGGGGCTGGAACGGGCGAGCCGGCTGCTGCTGATCCCCGACCTGCTGGCGTTCTGGCTGACCGGCGAGGCGGGCGCCGAGCGCACCAACGCCTCCACCACCGGGCTCCTGGACGTCCGGACCGGCGAGTGGTCGCGGACGCTGCTCGGCACGCTCGGGCTGCCCGCCCGTCTCCTGCCGGACCTCCGCGACCCCGGCGGCGTGATCGGGACGCCGCGATCGGACGTGGCCGAGGACGCCGGTCTCCCGCGCGACCTGGCCGTCACGGCGGTCGCGTCGCACGACACCGCGTCGGCCGTGGCCGCCGTCCCGGCCACCGCCGGGGAGCGGTTCGGCTTCATCTCCTGCGGCACCTGGTCGCTGGCCGGGGTGGAGCTGGACGCGCCGGTGCTGACCGGTGAGAGCCGCGCGGCCAACTTCACCAACGAGGGCGGCGTCGACGGGACGATCCGCTACCTGCGCAACATCATGGGCATGTGGCTGCTCCAGGAGTCTCTGCGCGCCTGGGGCTCCCCGGACCTGCCCGCCCTGCTCGCCGAGGCCGAGCGGGTCCCCGCACGGCGCTTCCTCATCGACCCGGACGACCCGGAGTTCCTGCCGCCCGGCGACATGCCGGCCAGGATCGCCGCCCACTGCGTGCGGCGCGGCTTCCCCGAGCCCCGCACCCGCGCGGAGATCGTCCGGTGCGTCCTGGACAGCCTCGCCCTGGCGCACCGGGCCACCCTCCGGGAGGCGGTGCGGCTGTCGGGACGGGAGATCGACGTCGTCCACATGGTCGGCGGCGGCAGCCGCAACGAGCTGCTGTGCCGGCTGACCGCCGACGCCTGCGGCCTCCCCGTGGTCGCCGGCCCGGTCGAGGCCACCGCGCTCGGCAACGTGCTCGTCCAGGCCCGCGCCCACGGCCTGGTCAGCGATCTGGCGGAGATCCGCTCCCTGGTCGCCGCCACCCAGCCGGTGCGCCGGTACGACCCCACCGGCGACATCCGTCCCTGGGAGGAGGCCGCCGCACGGCTCGCCTCCGCCTAGTTTGGTACCACCGGGCGTCGCGGGGGCGCCGGCGGACGAGAGGGTGGTCATGGGGCAGGACGGTGACGCGGAACATGGCATCGGCGAGGCGGAAAGCCCCGGCACGGAGGGGCGGACGGAGGCGCAGGGAGGCCGGCCCCGCAGCGCCAAGGTCCGTGTCCTGCGCGCGCTGGGGGTGGCCGCGCTCGGCGGGGTGATCGGCTACGGGGTCGTGTTCGCGGTGGTGAGCCTGGTCATCCTGGGGATGAGCGCCGCCGCGCGGGGCGCCGACCGGACGGCCATGCACCGGATCGGCGGGCCGTCCTCGGTACGCGGGGTCCAGAACTTCGAACGGGTCGACGGCCATCTGTGGCGGGGCTCGGCGCCCAGCGCGGAGGGGTATCGCCACCTGGCCCGGCTCGGTGTCCGCACGGTGGTCGACCTGAGGGCCGAGCGGCTGCCCGCGTCCGCTCAGGCGATCCCCCGGCAAGCCGGGCTGACGGTCGTGCGGCTGCCCCTCAGGGACGGGCAGGCGCCCACACCCGCCCAGGTCGACCGGTTCATGACCACCGTCCGGTCGGCGAAGGGCACGGTGTTCGTGCACTGCGGGGCCGGGGTCGGGCGCGCGGGCTCGATGGCGGCGGCCTACCTCGTCCACACCGGGCAGGCCGACGCCGCCACCGCCACCCGGCGCAGCCTCGCGGTCGGCCCGCCGACGCTGGAGCAGCTCGCGTTCATGCGGAGGCTGGAGCGGGGCAAGGCCGCGCGTCCCCCGACGGCCCTGGTCGTCCTCAGCCGGATCGCCGATTCACCGCGCAGATCGTGGTCGCGGCTGCGAGGATAGGCCCGCGACGACTATTCGACAGACCGTCACTATTGACACCGGGGCGGCGATGACGGTTGATAGCACATGACCGGTGGTCCGGAAGGTCCTCCGGCGCGCTCGCCTGAACCGGAGGACGGGGGAACGCGGCCCACACCGGCCAGAACACGGGCGGGGCACGCGCCCGGTGCGGATCACCCGTTCCCCGGAGATCAGTAAGATGACCGGTGCGATACCCGGTAGTCGTACAAGTGGAACGATCACGGCGCATCGACCGCCTGTCACTGTTGGGGTGTGGACATGGAGGGTCGCGCGGACCGGAACGCGGGTCACGGCACCAGGGATCCCGCGGGGACGCCCCTGGTCGGGCGGCGTGACGCGCTGCGCGTCCTGGACGGTGCGCTGGACTCGGTGACCGGGGGTTCCTTCCGCTTCCTCGCGCTGTCGGGCGACCCCGGCGCGGGCAAGACCCGGCTGCTGGGCGAGCTCGCCGAGGCCGGGGCCTCGCGCGGGCTGCGGGTGCTGGCCGGGCGCGCCGCCGAGTTCGAGCAGCAGATGCCGTTCGGCGCGCTGGTGGACGCCCTGGACGACCAGCTCGAAGAGCGCCGCCCCGACCTGGACCCCGCCACCACCCGGCTGCTGTCCACGGTGTTCCCCGCGCTGACGGGGACGGCCGGTGGCGGCGCTCCCGCCATGGCCCCGGCGGGCGCGCTCAGCGCCATGACCGCAGGCGGCCACGGCACGTCCTCCTCCAACGGCGACACCACCGTCCTGCCCGCGCACGAGCACCGGCCCGACCCGGCGCCGGAGACGCTCGGCGTCGCGCGCTACCAGTTGCACCGCGCGGTGCGGCACCTGCTGGAGGAACTGGCCGACGACGACGGCCTGGTACTGCTGCTCGACGACGTGCACTGGGCCGACGACGCCTCCGTCGAGCTGCTGGGCTACCTGGTGCGCCACCCTCCGCGCGCCAAGGTGCTGATCGGGGTCGCCTACCGTCCCGCGCAGGCTTCGCCCCGGCTGGCGGGCCTGGTGGACGTCGCGGGCGAGCACGGCGTCAGCGTCACCGCCGAGCCGTTCACCATCGAGGAGGTCGAGGAGTTCCTCGGCCCGGGAACGAGCCGGTCCCGCTGCCAGTCGTTGTACGAGGCCAGCGGCGGCAACCCCTTCTACCTGGAGGCGCTCGCCCGCAAGGACGGCGCCGACCGTCCGGCGGCCGCCGACCCCGAGGTCTGGGGCACGCTGCCCGACCTGGGCGACATCACCGAGCTGCCGCCCGCCGTCCGCACCGCGCTGCAACTGGAGCTGAGCGGCCTGGACGCGACCGTCCTGCTGATCGCGCAGGCCGCCGCGGTCGCCGCCGACGAGTTCGAGCCCGCCCTGGCCGCCGCCGGGGCGCAGCGGCCCGACGCGGTGGCGCTGGCCGCCCTCGACGAGCTGGTGGCGCGGGACGTGGTGCGGCCCGCGTCCGCCGGGCGGTTCCGGTTCCGCCATCCGCTGGTCCGGCACGTGGTGTACGGGTCGGCCGCGGCGGGGTGGCGGCTGGGCGCGCACGCGCGGATCGCCCGCTACCTCGCCGACCTCGGCGCCCCCGCCACGCTCCGCGCCCACCACGTGGAGCGTTCGGCCACCTACGGCGACCGGTCGGCGATCGCGACGCTGGTGGAGGCGGCCCGCGCCGTCGCGCCGCAGGCCCCGGCGACGGCGGCGCACTGGCTGAAGGCCGCGCTGCGCCTCATGCCGGAGGACTCCGGCCAGGCCGACGGCGACGAGGAGCCCCCGCGCGTGCGGCTGCTGGTGGAGCTCGCGCACGCGCAGACCGTCAGCGGGCAGCTCGTGGAGGGCCGGGAGACCGCCCGCACGCTGCTGCGGCTGCTGCCGCCCGACGACCACGACCGCCGGGCCCGCGCCGTGCAGATGTGCGCGGTGATGGAGCGGCAGCTCAACCGCCACCAGGAGGCCCGCGCGCTGGTCCTGGACGAGCTGCACCGCATCCCCGACCCGCAGGCGCCCGCCGCCGTGCTGCTCCGCACCCGGCTGGTGGCCGACCGGCTGATGCGGGTGGACGTGCGGGGCGCGCAGGCCGTCCTGGACCGGATGCCGGAGAACGCCCCGGGCTGGGCGCCCGGCCTGCGCGTCGCGGTCGCCTCGCTGCGGGTGATGCCCGCCTACGCCGGCGGGCGGGTGGACGACGCGATCGCCTACTCCGAGGCCGCCGACGCCGTGTACGCCGAGGCCCCCGACAGCCACATCGCCGAGGCGCTCGACCACGTCCCGTGGCTGTGCTGGGCGGAGGTCATGCTGGGCCGGTACGAGCCCGCGCTGCGCCGCCTCGAACGGTGCGTGGCCATCGCGCGCGCCACCGGCCAGGCCGCCTACATCACCTTCCTGCTGAACGCGCAGGCCAGGGCGTACACCCTGCTGGGGCGGCTGGCCGAGGCCGCCGACGCCGCCGAGGAGGCCACCGAGACCTCGCGGATGGTGCGGTCCGCCGAGACGGTCGTGTTCGGCCTCACCCAGCAGTGCCTGGTCGCCGCCTGGTCAGGGGAGCACGAGCGGGCGCTGCGGCTGGGCGAGGAGGCCGTGGCGGGCGACGCGGGCGCCGGCGAGTGGTGGGGCGCGATGGCGCGGTACGCCCGGGGCGTGGCGCTGGTCAACGCCGGCCGGCTGGACGAGGGCGCCGTCGCGATCGTCGAGGCGTGCGGCGACCCCGGCTCGCCCCAGCTCGACCCGTCCACCCTGATGAGCTGCGCGGAGCTGCTGGCCTACTGCGAGTCGCACCGCGAGAAGGACGGCGACCCCGGCAAGTGGGCCCGCATCGCCGAGATGCTCGGCGGCATCGGCGTGCCCGCCGACGCGGGCCTGGTGCGGCTGGCCCGCGCGCACGCCACCCGTACGTCCGACCCGGCGGCCTCCGCCGCCCTGGCGGCCGAGGCCGCGCGGATGCTGGACGGGGCGGGACGGCGCCTGGAGGCGGGCAGGGCCGAGCTGGCCTCGGGCCTGGCCCATCAGGCGGCCGGCGACCGCGACCGGGCCAGGGAGCGGCTGCGCGCCGCCGTGACGGTCTTCGAGGAGTGCGGCGCCCGCGCGCTGGCCGACCAGACGGTGCGCGAGCAGCGGCGCCTCGGCGTCAGGGTGCCGGGGCCGCGCCGCGGCCGGAAGGGCGACGAGCCGTTCGGCCTGTCCCCCCGCGAGTACGAGATCGCGACGCTGGTCGCGCAGGGCTGCACCAACCAGCAGGTCGCCGAGAAGCTGTTCCTCAGCGTCCGGACGGTCGAGACGCACCTGTCCCGGGTGTTCGCCAAGCTCGGGGTGAGCTCCCGTGTCGGCGTCGCCACCGCGCTCAACGCCCTGCCCGGCAGCGGCCGCGCCTGAGCGTTTCGCCTGCCCGCCGCACGCACAACGCCCCGAAATACGGACAAGCACGAACCGATACCATCAAACCGGACTCTTACTGTCACACGGATCCCACCACGTACGTCCCGGCTCCGATTACGGGTTTTCCACGATGCCGCCGGTTCGTACGGGACTGACAGGGTTGGCACCGATGTTGAGCCGGGAGGACGGACAGATGGCACGGCGAATCCGACGATTCTCGGCCGACGGCGTGAAGGACGCCGAGCGGTCGCTGCATCCGGTCGTCACCGAGGACGATCTGCTCCTCACGCTGTCGCGCTTCCACCGGGAGGACTGCGACGACGTCGTGCTGCTGCTGCACGGGCTGACCTCCTCCAGCGACCTGTTCACCATGCCGGAGATCCACAACATGGTGAGCTACCTGCTCGACAACGGGTTCGGGGACGTGTGGGCGCTGGACTTCCGGATGAGCAACCGGCTCCCCTACAACACCAACCTGCGCCGCTACTCGCTCGACGACATCGCGCTGTTCGACTACCCGGCGGCGATGGCCGAGCTGCGCCGCCACATCGGCAACCGGCGGGTGCACGTGTTCGCGCACTGCCTGGGCGCGCTGTCGTTCAGCATGAGCCTGTTCGGCGGCGCGATCGAGGACGACCTGGCCAGCCTGGTGGTCAACAGCGTGTCGCTGACGCCGCGCGTGCCCGGCTGGTCGAAGGTGAAGATGACGGTCGGCCCGGCGTTCGCCGACTACATCCTGGGCTCCCCGGTCATCGACCCCCGGTTCAGCCAGGCGCCCAAGCCGACCGCCCGGTGGCTGATGTCCAAAGTCATCTCCGCGTTCCACCCGGAGTGCAAGGAGTCGGCCTGCCACATGCAGAGCTTCATGTGGGCGTCCGGGCGGCCCGGGTTCTTCATGCACGAGAACCTCGCGCCCGAGACCCACGTCCACGACCGGCTGGCCGACCTCAACGGCGCCTCGGACGTCCACTACTACCGGCACATCCGCAAGATGGTGAAGGCCGGCAAGGCGGTGCGGTTCGATCCGCGGGATCCCAAGCTGAAGGCGCTGCCCACCGACTTCCTGGCCAAGGCCGCCGAGATCACCACGCCGATCCTGTTCACCACCGGCGACCACAACCGGATCTTCACCGACTCCAACGTGGTGTGCCACGCGCTGCTGTCGAAGATCGTCCCCGGCCGGCACGAGCTGGAGGTGCTGCCCGGATACGGCCACATCGACCCCATCCTCGGCAAGAACGCCCACGAGGACGTCTACCCGAGGATCCTCGCCCACTTCCAGAAGCACGCGCACGACCGAAAGGCCGCCTGAGATGCCCCGGCACATGACCACCGAGCACGCCGACGCGGTCGTCGTCGGCTCGGGGTTCGGCGGCTCGGTCGCCGCCTACCGGCTGGCCGAGGCCGGGCGGTCGGTCGTGCTGCTGGAACGCGGCCAGAGGTACGCGCCGGGCTCGTTCCCCCGCTCCCCCGCCGAGCTGGGGCGGGCGTTCTGGGACCCCGCCGAGGGCCTGTACGGCATGTTCGACGTGTGGAGCTTCAAGGGCTGCGACTCCGTGGTCTCCTCGGGACTGGGCGGCGGCTCCCTCATCTACGCCAACGTGCTGCTGCGCAAGGACGAGCGCTGGTTCGTCAACGACACGATGGACGGCGGCTACGAGCCCTGGCCGGTGAGCCGCGCCGACCTCGACCCGCACTACGACCAGGTCGAGAAGATGATGGGCGCGACCCCGTACCCGCTCGACCAGGCCGCGTTCGCCGACACGCCCAAGACGCACGCGATGCAGGACGCGGCGGCCGAGCTGGGCCTGCACTGGGCGCTTCCGCCCCTCGCGGTGTCCTTCGCTCCCGAGGCCGGTGCCGCGCCCGGCCTGAACCTGCCGATCGCCGAGCCCGCCTACGGCAACCTGCACGGCAAGCCGCGGCGCACCTGCCGGCTGTGCGGCGAGTGCGACATCGGCTGCAACGACGGCGCCAAGAACTCCCTCGACCACAACTACCTGTCGGCCGCCAAGTTCCACGGCGCGGACCTGCGGACGTCCTGCGACGTGAAGGCGATCCGGCCGCGCCCGACCGGCGGGTACGAGGTCGACTACGTCACCTACGAGACCACCCCGGTCGAGGGTGACGGGCGCGGGCCGCGCAAGGCGCGCGACCTGCCGGTCCGCACCATCACCTGCGACCGGCTGATCCTGGGCGCCGGCACGTACGGCACGACCTACCTGCTGCTGAAGTCGGCCCGCGACTTCCCCGGGCTGAGCCCGGCGCTGGGCTCGCGGTTCTGCGGCAACGGCGACCTGCTGACCTTCCTGCTGCGCTCGCGCGACCGCGACCGGGTCCGCCCGCTGGACGCCAGCCGCGGCCCGGTGATCACCAGCGCGATCCGGCTGCCCGACGAGCTGGACGGCCATCCCGGCGCGGGCCGCGGCGCCTACATCGAGGACGGCGGCTACCCCGCCTTCGTCGACTGGATCATCCAGCCGTTCGACCTGGGCGACCAGATCGACCGGGCGGTGAAGTTCCTGTGGGGGCGGTTCACCGAGTTCTTCTCCGGCGCGCCCGACACCAACCTGTCCAAGGAGATCGCCGACCTGATCGGCGACGGGGCGCTGGCGGTGAGCTCGCTGCCGCTGCTGGGCATGGGGCGCGACACCCCCGACGGGCGGCTGTCCCTCAAGGACGGCCGGCTCACCGCCGACTGGACGTCGGAGACCAGCACGGCGCACTTCGAGCGGCTGCGCAGCACGATGCAGGGCATCGCGGACGTGCTGGGCGCCGACTACGCCGACAACCCCATGTGGTTCCGCAAGCGGGTCATCACGGTGCATCCCCTGGGCGGCGCGCCCATGGGACGCGACCCGCTGGAAGGCGTGTGCAACGCCTTCGGTGAGGTCTTCGGGTTCCCCGGTCTCTACATCGCCGACGGGGCGGCGATGCCCGGACCGGTGGGCCCGAACCCCTCCCTCACCATCGCCGCGCTGGCCGACCGGATGGCCACCCGGATCCTGGAGGGTGAGTCCCGCCCCGTCGACACGGGGGCCGGGCCGGCGCGGGGAGCCGGCTCGCCCGACGGGGCGGGCGGCGAGACGTACGGCCCGTCCGAGGGGACGCGGGGTGGCGTCCCCGTTCAGGGACGCGGCACCGAATCGGGGACCCTCGCGGGGGCCGGGGGTACGCCCCCCGAGGGTCCGGGCCGTACGTCGTTGTCGTTCACCGAGGAGATGAAGGGGTTCGTCACCTACGGGACGTCCGATCCGCGGGCGGGCGAGCTGGACGACCGGCGCGAGCGGTTCTCGTTCCGGCTCACCATCACCGCCGACGACGTGCACCGGTTCCTGGAGGAGCCCGAGCACACCGCGCGGGCCGAGGGATGGGTGGACGCGCCCGGTCACGGGGGGCGGCGGCCGGTGCAGCGGGGCTGGTTCAACCTGTTCGCGCCGGGGGGCGCGGAGGACCGCAGGCTGATGAAGTACCGCCTGCACTTCGCCGACGACCAGGGCCGGCGCCGCACCCTCACGGGCCGGAAGAACGTCCTGCACGGCCCTCCCACCCGCATCTGGCCGGACACCTCGACCCTGTACGTCCGCATCCTGGACGGGCATGTCGAGGAGGGCGGGGACGAGGAGGCGGAGGTGCTGGCCGCGGGCGTGCTCCAGATCAAGCTGACCGACTTCGCCCGGCAGCTCACCACGTTCCGCACCTCGGGACCGGGCGGTCCGCTGGCGCTGGTGTCCTTCGGGCGGTTCTTCGCCGGTGAGCTATGGGAGGTCTACGGCCCCGACCTCGACTGACGGGGGCCGTCACAGGCGCGTGGAGCGGAAAGAGCTGCGGGGTGCTTTCCGCTCCACGCTTTTTCTCACGTGCCGCGTTTTCTCACATGCCGAGCAGGGTGCGCTTGGCGGCGGTGAACTCCTCGTCGGTCAGGACGCCCTCGCGGTGCAGCTCGCCCAGCTCGCGCAGGCGGCGCAGCATCGCGTCCGGATCGTCCTGCGCGCTCGTGTTCTCGCCGGCGGGGGCCGGTTCCGGGACGGCGGGGGCGTGAGGGTGCGGTAGGCGCGCCAGCACGGCCGCGGCCAGCAGCGCCGTCGTCCCGCCCTCCTTCTGGATGCCCCACGACAGGGCGTGCGGGTCCACTTCCGGGGACCGCTCGGGTGCGGGGGTACGGAGCCTGAACCGCAGGTACCCGTAGCCCATGCCGACCTGACGGCCCCATTCGACGCCGACCACGTCCTTCAGCTCGAACGTCTGCGGTCCCGCCGCCGTTTTCGCTCCGCTGGCCAGCCAGTTCCATACCAGCCGCACGCGCTCGCCATCGAAGGAGGCGGAGCCGTCCCCCGCCGCGGCGGTGAGCGGCACGCCGGGGCCCGGCATCAGGTAGCGGTCGCAGGGGCCTTCCGGCACCTCCCACACCTGGAGGGAGTTGCGCACGTCGTCGACGAAGAACTCAGCCGCGCCGGTGCGGTCGGCGCCGACGACGAGTGAGTACGGGTCGGCGTTGCCGGGAAGCCCGCCCGCGACCGCCTGCGAGAACGGGTCGGCTCCGTCCCGCAGGCGCAGGCGCAGCCGCCCGCCCTTGCGTCCCGGCTCGTAGGCGACGCTGCGGATGGCCTGCAACGGCACCACGACCTCGCCCAGTGCCTTGCGCAGCTTGTGCACCGAGCGATCGTGGCCGGGCACGATCCGCACGGCCTCGCCGTCGAACGTCCACGCACCGTCCCGGGAGGTCACTTCCGCCATAGCTGGATGTTAGGGCGTACGCCCCATGGTCACCGTTAGGAGCGACCTGGGGCGTAGCGCGCGTTTCCGGACGTTGCGCTCATGCGGCGCGGCGCCGCGCCCATGGGGTCCGTCCCCAGGGCTTGTAGATCGAGAGGACCGTCATGAACAGGTAGCAGGTCAGCGAGACGATGGGCGCGAAGAGCAGGCCGCCCGTTGCGTCCGCGGGCGCGACCGCCGACAGCCTGACCTCGTCCGCCGCCTGGCTCAGCCCCGACCGCAGCGCGGAGATCGTCAGGGCCGCGGTGATGACCGTGAGCACCAGCTTGACCAGGACCCAGTGGTGGCGGACCAGGCCCCACTTGGTGCCCAGGCCCAGCAGCACGCCGGTGACCAGCGACAGGATCGCGGCCGGGATGAGGACGGTGGTGCCCAGCACGCTCATGGCCAGGTACACCGCCCGCACCGTGGCCGGGTCGTCGCTGGTGAGCCCGGTCAGGCTGAGCGCCAGCAGGCCGACGTCCAGTCCCAGCCAGGTCAGCGAGCCGAGGATGTGCAGCAGCAGGACGGCCTTGCGGGTTCGCGGCGAGAACCGCGCCTTGGTGGAGCGCCGCCGCGCGGCCGGCGATACCGCCGGGGACGCCTCCGGTGTCGTCGGTGTCGTCGGTGAAGTTCTCATGGCGCCGACGGTGCCGGTACGGTTCGCGCCGCCGCATCGCATGACCGGCGGCTTCCGCCCTACGACGGGCGTGGTAGCGGGAACCGGTGCCGCTACCACGCCCGGGGTAGGTCAGGCCGGGGGCTGCCCGTAGACGCGCGTGACGTGGAGGCGGAGGACCAGGCGTGCCTCGGCGACCATCGCGCGGCGGTAGTCGTCCCAGTCGGGGTGCTCGCCCCTGACGGAGCGGTAGAGGTCGATCAGTTCCTCGACGGCCTCGTCATGCGGGTCGGAGGCGACGGCGGACAGCTCGGCATCGCCCTCGGCCACCGTCCACGACCAGCCGTCCTCGGAGCTCACATGGAGGCTGGCGCGGGGATCGCGGCGCAGGTTGCGCGTCTTGGCCCGATCGTCGGTGACCGAGATCCGCACCAGGCGGCGGGACTCGTCGAAGTGGTAGGTGATGGTGGACAGCTGGGGGCGCCCGTCGCGCTTGAGGGTGGCCAGCACCCCCAGGTTCCGCTCGCCCAGCAGCTTGAGCAGCGAAGTCTCGTCAGCCATGCGGTCTCCCTCCGTCGCCGTACGCCGCTCGGCGCAGGACCTGACGCTGGGCACAACCGCGTCGCCGCGGCGTTGCTTCCCGCATTCGGGCCGCCGTCAGGCGGTGCCCCGGGCGGCGAGGGACGGGAGGTCCAGCACGCGGGCGCCCGGCGGCCCGGCCGTCCGGTCCCGCCGTTCCCGGGGGCGCGCGTTCCGCCGCGCGGCCTCACCGGTGAGGATGTGACCGCGGAACACGGCGCCCTTGGCGGTGACCTTGATGGCCCGGAACGCGGAGGGCTGCAGCGCGCAGAACCCCGTGCGGACGACGTCCTCGTACAGCGACTCGGAGACCACGTAGGCCAGGTCGCGGCCGGGGTCGTCGATCAGCAGGCGGCGTAGCGGCGCGGCGTCCAGCAGCCGCTGCACCACGATCGGCGCGTCACCGGCCGGGCCGAACGGGCCCGCGGTCATCGTGCCGTGGTGCAGGGCGAGCCGGATCCGCAGCGCCGGGCCGCCGTCCCGGCCGCGGTTGAGCCCGCGCAGCGCGGCCGCGAGGGCGATGACGAAGTCACCGGCGACCGGCGCCGGGTCCACGCCCTCGGGCAGGGTGGCCAGCTCGCCGTCGCCCCCGACCTGCTTGTCCCAGAGGGCGCGGTCGAGGCCGATGGCGGACGCGGCATGGTCCAGCGCCCGGCTCAGCATGTGCTGCGCGCGCAGCTGCTCGATGGTGGTGCGCTTGCTGTAGCCCTGGATGTCCACGGCCAGGAGAAGCCGGTAGACCAGGGGCCCGTCGGTCCTGTCCATTCCGATCGCCTCTCGGTCCTCCGAGCGAATCGGGCCGGATGCCCTCATCCGCTCCACGCTGGAGTGAGTGTTCGCCTCGTGCGGAGGACTCTCGCGATGCGCCCCAAGCCATTTTCGAGCCGTCTTCGAGCCGTCTTCGGGTCGTGGCCGGATCGTCTCCCTTCGTGTCGCCGTCCGATGCGCCTCTGCGCACGTGCCTTGGACGTGCCCTCAGGCCGATAGGCCCCGGCGGTAAGAGTCATCTAGCGAACAAGTCAGGGCCGATCCGGATCAATCCGTGCCGCTCCCGTTGAACCGCGTCCCGCGTGCCCCCGTACATCCATCCGACAGGCACCCCGAACCGGAGACCCGGAGGACGTCGTCCATGGCACTCCAGCGGCGGTCCGCCCCGATGGGCGTCACCGCGGCGGGCCTCGCGTTGGCGGGCCTCGCACTGGCGGGCTGCGATGCGCCCGCCCTGCCGAGCGGGCTGGAGGACAACGACGGGTACGGCAGACCCGTGGGCGGAATCGCGCCGTCCACGGTGCCCGGCAACGGCGTCCCCGGTGACGGAGCCCCTGTCGCCATCACCAGTCTCAGGATCCTTCCGGCGGGACCGCTGGGCGACGTCGTCGCGGACGACGCCGGCCGGCTCCTGTACCGCTTCGACCGCGACCGGCCGCGACCGTCCCTCAGCAACTGCGTGGGCGCGTGCGCGCGGAAGTGGCCGCCGGTGCGCTGGAGCCCCCGGATCAGGATCACCGCCGGCATCCCGGAAGGCCGGGTCGGCGGCGTCCGGCGCCCGGACGGAACCCTCCAGCTCACGCTCTCCGGCTGGCCGCTCTACCGCTACTCCGGGGACACCGCCCCGGGCGACGCCAACGGCCAAGGCGTCGGCGGCTGGTTCGTCGCCCGCCCCAACGGCGCCAAGGCCACCTTCGGCGCGGGCACGCCCCCGCCGCCCGGCTACGGCCAGGGCACCGGCGGCGTGGTGATCGGCGAGAAGGAGCCGCGCACCGCCGCGCCGCCGGGCACCGCCGGGGGCGGCCCGTCCGCCCCTGGCGGGTGAACCGGTCATCCTGCGCACCGCCGCCGCACCCCCGCATCCCCGCACCCCACAGCCGGAGACTCCTGATGGCGCACAGATCCTCGACCACCGTGCCGGACTCGGAGCGCGCCGCTCCCGCCGGGCCGTGGAGCTGGTTCAGCGGCCCGCGTCCCGCGGCGGTGGACGACCAGGTCCTGGTCAACGAGCTGTACCGGGTGTACGGGCGGCCGCTGCTGGCGTTCGTGCTGCGGCTGACCGGCGGCGACCGGCACTGGGCCGAGGACGTGGTGCAGGAGACCATGATCCGCGCCTGGCGCAGCGCGCACCAGCTCGACGCCAACGCCACCTCGCTGCTGCCGTGGCTGGCCACGGTGGCGCGGCGGATCGTGATCGACGACCAGCGCCGTAAGAACGCCCGGCCTCAGGAGGCGGGCGAGGGCCCGCTGGAGAACCTGCGCGCCCCTGACGGGTTGGAGGACCTGCTGCGTTCGGTCGTCGTCTCCGAAGCACTGATGTCGCTGTCGCCGGCGCACCGGGAGATCCTGAACGAGACCTTCTTCCGGGACCGCTCGGTCAACGAGGCCGCCAAGGCCCTCGGCATCCCCGTGGGCACGGTCAAATCCCGCGTCTACTACGCGCTCCGGGCGCTCCGCGTCGCCCTGGAGGAGAGGGGCGTGACGCCATGAAGCCGCCTTGGCGGTCGTCCGGAGGGGGGGACGTGACCGCCGTGAAGTCCGAGGAGGGGGACACGACGCCATGAGGCCGAAGAAGAAGGAGGAGGTGACGCCGTGAACGCCATGGTGCAGCACACCGACGTGGGCGCGTACGCCCTGGGGCTGCTCGAAGAGCCGGACGCGCGCGCCTTCGAGACGCACCTGGCGTCCTGCCCCTCCTGCCACGAGGAGCTGGGCGCGCTACGGGGCCTGGCCGCCACGCTGGACGGGCTGCCGCCGATCCCCGAGGAGCCGGTGCCGGCGCCGGTGCCCGACCCGTCCGTCGTGTCGGACCTGCTCCAGCGCCGCCGCAGGCTGAACCGGCGCCGCAGGGTGTCGCAGGCGCTGGTGGGCGTGGCCGCCGGGGTGGTCCTGATGGGCGGCTCGGCCGGGCTGGGGATCACCGTCGGCGCCGACCGGGACGCGGCACCGCCGCCCGTGGAACGTCCCGTCGAGAGCGGGGTGGAGGCGCTGTTCCGCAACTCCCGGCCGATCTCGGCGACCGACCCGGCCAGCGGGATCAGCGGGACGGTGGCGACGCAGCGCAAGCAGTGGGGCAGCGAGGTCGGGATGCGGCTGAGCAAGGTGCGCGGCCCGCTGCGCTGCGAGCTGGTCGCCTTCGACCGGGCCGGGCGGGAGCACATCGTGTCCGGCTGGTCGGTGCCCGCCAAGGGGTACGGGTTCCCCGACTCGCCCATGCCGCGGCTGACGCTTCAGGGGGCGACGGCCCTGGAGCCGGAGGAGATCACCAAGTTCGAGGTCCGCACGATCGGGACGGGGCGCACGCTGCTGACCCTGCCCAACCGGTGAGGTCCGGGAGGGGCGTTCCATCCGGTACGGGTGGTCCCCTAGCCTGGAGCGGTGACTGCGATGCCATCCGATGTTTCCGCCGTTCAGGGGCCTCGGCTGACGTTCCCCGGCCTGCGCGAGGTGTACCGGGCGTACGCCCGCGCCGCCGGTGAGCTTCCGGGGCTCCCGGGCGCCCTGCAGGCGGAGGTGTGGACCTCCGCGCAGCTCGGCGCGCTGGAGTCGGCCGCCCCGCACGCCGAGGGGCGGCGGGCCGCGGTGAGCGATCTGATCACGACGTTGCGGGACGCCGGGACGCCCGGGGCGCGGACGTTCCTGCGGGCGCTGGCGGCGATCGGCCCGACCGGTGCCCGCCGCGCCGCCGGGCGGGCGGCCGGCGAGCTGGCCGCGCAGCCCGAGCCGGAGTGGGCGGGCTCGCTCGGCACCGTCACCCCCGGCCTGGCCTGGCTGATCCAGGAGGGACCGCTGGACGGCGACCGGCTGGTGTGCGAGTTCCGCTACGAGGGCGGCACCGGCCTGCACGCGCTGGCGGTGCGGCTGTCGTACGGGGACGCGCCCACCGAGATCGTCATCGTCGGGGACGTCCCGGGGATGATGGCCGCGGCGCGGAAGGCCATGCAGGCGGAGCTGTGCGTCGTCCAGCCGTACGACGCGGCCGCCGTGGGGCCGCGTCTCCGCGCCGCGCTGTACGGCGCGGAGACCTACCCCGAGGACTGCTACCCGGCGCTGGCCCTGGCCAGGCACCGCGCGTCCCTGCTGCCGGGCGGCTGAGACCCCTGGCGCAGGTCGCCGCCTGACGGCCCGCCGCCCGCTCAGGGCCGTCAGCGGCCCATGGCGCGGTAGCGGCGGGCCGACAGCGGGAAGAACACCGCGACGAGCGCCAGCGGCCACACCACCGACATCAGCAGCGCGTTCTCGCCCGCCCAGGTCGCGGCGGCGGCGTCGGCGTTGCCGAACAGGTCGCGGCAGGCGGTGACGGTGGCCGACAGCGGGTTCCATTCGGCGACGGCGCCCAGCCATCCCGGCATGGTGCCGGGCGCCACCAGCGCGCTGGACACGAACCCGACCGGCCAGACGAGGATCTGGACGGCCATCACCGACTCCGGCCCCTGCGCCAGCAGCGCCAGGTAGACGCCCACCCAGACCAGGGCGAACCGCAGCAGGAGCAGCAGCCCGAGGGCGAGCGCGGCCTTGGCGAGGCCGCCGTGCCAGCGCCAGCCGATCAGCAGCCCGCACGCCACCATGACGGCGAGCGAGGCGACCGCGTACAGCATGTCGGCGGCGGCGCGGCCCGCGACGACGGCCGAGGAGGCCATCGGCATCGCCCTGAACCGATCGGTCACGCCCCTGGCGGCGTCCGTGGCGATCGCGGTGTAGGTGTTCTCGATGCCGAACAGCATGGTCATGGCGAACATCCCGGGCATGATGAACGACCGGTAGGTCTCGCCGCCCGGCACCGTCATCTGGCCGCCGAACAGGTAGCCCATCATCAGGACGATCATCACGGGGAACAGCAGCCCGATCAGCATCTCGTAGGGGCGGCGGGCCCAGTGGGCCAGGGCTCGCCGCGTCAGCGTCCAGGAGTCCCCGAGCGCCCACCGCACCCGGCTCAGGCCGGTGGGCTCGACGAAGGGGTTGAGCACGGTCATGCCGGCGCCTCCTCTTTGGCGGTCTCCGGGACGGACCGGTGGCCGGTGAGGCGCAGGAACACCTCGTCGAGCGTGGGACGGCGCAGGCCGATGTCGGCGACGGCGACGCCCGCGTCGTCCAGCGCCCGGACGGTTCGGGTGAGCGCGCCCACCCGGTCGGTGACGGGCGCCCCGACGCGCAGGGCCTCGGGGTCGGCCTCGGCGGGGGTGCCGGTGATCGCGGTGATGATCTCCGCGGCGCGGGGCAGGTCGGCGGCCTCGCGGACGACCACGTCCATCCGGTCGCCGCCCAGGTCGGACTTCAGCTCGCCCGGGGTGCCGGCCGCGATGAGCCGGCCCCGGTCGAGCACCGAGATCCCGTCGGCGAGCCGGTCGGCCTCGTCCAGGTACTGGGTGGTGAGCAGGACGGTGGTGCCGGTGGCGGACAGCGCCCGCACCGCGTCCCAGACCTCGATCCTGGCCCGCGGGTCGAGACCGGAGGTCGGCTCGTCCAGGAACAGCACCGGCGGCGCCAGGATCATGCCGGCGGCCAGGTCGAGACGGCGCCGCATGCCGCCGGAGTAGGTGGCCACGGGCCGGTCGCCGACCCCGTCGAGGCCGAAGCGCTCCAGCAGCTCGTCCGCCCTGCGCCGGGCCTGGCGGGCGTTCAGGTGGTGGAGGCGGCCGAACATCACCAGGTTCTGCCGCCCGCCGAGGATCTCGTCCACCGCCGCGTGCTGGCCCACCAGGCCGATCCTGGCGCGGACCCGTACCGCCTCGCGCACCACGTCGTGACCGGCGACGCGCGCTCGGCCGACGTCGGGCCGGGCGAGCGTGGTGAGGATCCGGACCATCGTCGTCTTGCCCGCACCGTTGGGCCCCAGCAGACCGTGCACGGTCCCCGCGGGCACGGTCAGGTCGACACCGTCCAGGGCCACGGTGTCGCCGTAGCGCTTGCGCAGCCCCTCGGCCGCTATCGCGGGCTCGCCCATTCCACCGCTTCCCATCTTTGTACGTTGTACGGAGTAAGTTCGGTCAGCATAACGTACGCCGTACGGAATTTCATTCCCGCGCGTCACCGAGGTGTCTGGGAAGATGGGCGGCGTGACACTGCGACCGGCGGCGACCCCATGAGCGCGAGCGGAGCGGCCCCGTGAGCGTCGAGTACAGCGGGGCGGGCGATCCCAAGCGGAGCCTCGAACTGCTGTGGGACGTGCGGGAACGGCCCCGCCGCGGGCCACGGCCTCGCCTGACCGTCGACCGCATCGTCCGCGCGGCCACCGAGATCGCCGACGGCGAGGGGCTGGACGCGCTCTCGATGCGCCGGATCGCCGACACGCTCGGCGTGGCCCCGATGTCGATCTACACCTACGTCCCCGGCAAGTCCGAACTGATCGACGTCATGATGGACCGCGCGCTCGGCGAGGCGACCCCGCCCCGCGAGGACCTCCCCTGGCGGGACAAGCTGCGGCACATCGCCCGGGAGAACTGGGACCTGTACCACCGGCACCCCTGGATGCTCCAAGTCGTCACCGCGCGCCCGCCCCTGGGGCCGAACCTGCTCGACAAGTACGAGTACGAACTGCGCGCCGTGGACGGCCTGGGCCTCACCGATGTGGAGATGGACTCGGTCGTCTCCCTGGTCACCGGATTCGCCGCCAGCTCGGCGCGCTCGTCGGTCGACGTCGCCCAGGCCGAGCGGCGCACCGGCATCACCGACCGCGAGTGGTGGGAGGCGACCTCGCCCTTCCTGGAGAAGGTCATCGACCCCGGCCGGTACCCGCTGGGCATGCGCGTGGGAGCGGCCGCCGGGGAGGAGTACGACGGCGCGATCGGCCCCGAGCACGCCTTCGAGTTCGGCTTGGAACGCGTCCTGGACGGCATCGAGGCGCTCGTCCGCTCACGCGCCGCCGGCGAGGACGCTTAGCGGCGGGGGTTGGTGCGCCGGGTGGGCGTGGCCTGAGCCGGGTCCTCCGGCCAGGGGTGGCGCGGGTACCGGCCCCGCAGCTCGGCGCGGACGGCCTTGTAGCCTTCGCGCCAGAACGAGGCCAGGTCGGCGGTCACCGCCGCGGGCCGTCCCGCCGGTGACAGCAGGTGCACCACCAACGGGACCCTGCCGCCGGCGAGCCGGGGCGCCTCGTCCCAGCCGAACAGCTCCTGCAGCTTGACCGCCAGGACGGGGCGCTCGCCGGAGTAGTCGACGCGGACGCGCGACCCGGAGGGCACCTCGATCCGCTCGGGCGCCAGCTCGTCCAGGCGGGCGGCGCACTCCCACGGCAGCAGCCCGCGCAGCGCGCCCGCGACGTCGATGCGCGCCAGATCGGCGCGGCGCCGCGCCCCGGAGGCGGCGATCCATCCGGCCGCGCGATCCAGCAGCGCGGCATCGTCCATCGCGGGCCACGGGTCGCCGAGCGCGCGATGGCAGAACGCCAGCCGTTCGCGCAGCGCCGTGGCCGCCGGTGTCCAGGTGAGCAGGCCGAGCCCTTCGGCGCGCAGCCCGTCCGCGAGCGCGGCCCGCACCCGTTCCGGGTCGGGACGGGCGATCGGCTCCGCGGACAGCTCGATCGCCCCGAGCCGTTCCACGCGCCGCGCCACCACGTCGCCGTCCCGCCAGGCCACCTCCTCGCCGGAGGCCAGGAGCGGGGCGGCGGCGAACCGCGCCACGTCCTCGTCGATGACGACGGCCTGCCGGACGCGCGCCGAGGCCGACCCGGCGGGACGGTCGGCGATCGCCACCGCCAGCCACTCGGGCCGGGCCGCCGCCAGTACGGAATCACCGGCCGGTTCGGCGCCCGTCCCCGACGCCATGAGGTACCCGCCTCCCGGCCGCAGCCGCGCGACCCGTTCGGGGAAGGCGAGGGCGACGACCGTCCCCGCCACGGCGTCGTCGTTCCGCTTCTCGGGGGCGCCGCCGTCGCCCTCGCCACGACGCGGCAGGCCGGTGAGGGCCTTGAGCAGCCGTCGCGACTCGTCGCGCCAGCGGGCGGCGTGGGCGTCCCTGACGGGGCCGTCGCGGCGCAGGGAACGCCAGGCCGCGGTGAGGTCGTCCCCCGCACTGCGCGGGGGCGGCTCGGACAGCAGGGCCACGACCTGGGCGGCGGCGCGTTCGCCCACCTCCCGGGAGCCGTCGAGCAGGGCGCGGGCCAGCCGCGGCTCCACGCCCATCCCGGCCAGGCGGCGTCCGCGTTCGGTGACCCGGCCGTCCTCGGTGGCGCCGAGGGCGTGGAGGGTGCCGCGGGCGGCGCGGAGGGCCGCCTCCGGCGGCGGGTCCAGAAGGGCCAGGCCCTCGGCGCCCGGATCGCCCCAGCAGGCGGCCTGGAGGGCGAACGCGGTGAGGTCCGCCAGTTCGATCTCGGGCCTGGGCCGTGCCGGCAGGCGCTCGTGCTCGGACTCCGTCCAGCAGCGGTAGACGGTGCCGGGCGCCTCGCGTCCCGCGCGTCCGGCGCGCTGGTCGGCCGTCGCCCGCGACGCCCGGACGGTGGTCAGCGCGCCCAGGCCGCGCGCGTGGTCGGTGCGCGGCTCGCGGGCCAGCCCCGAGCCGACCACGACCCGCACGCCCGGGACGGTCAGGCTCGACTCGGCGACCGAGGTGGCCAGGACGACCCGGCGCCGGTCGCCCGGCGCGAGCACCGCGTCCTGCACGGCCGCCGGAGCCTGGCCGTGCACCTGGAGGACGTCGACCGGCGCGTCCGTTCGCCCGTCGCGGAGGAGGCCCGCGACCCTGGCGATCTCCCCCGCGCCGGGGAGGAAGCAGAGCACGTCGCCGTCGCGCTCGTCCAGCGCCCGCCGGACCGTGGACGCCACGTGCGCGAGGAACGCCGGGTCGACGCGCATGCCGTGCGGCGGCGGCAGGGGACGCGGCGGCGGCGCCCACTCGACCTCGACCGGGTACAGGGCGGCGTCGGTCTCCACCACCGGCGCCGGGTCGTCCCCCTCACCGGCGAGGAGGCGGGCCCAGGGCGCGGTGTCGGCGGTCGCGGACGCGGCGACCAGCCGCAGCTCGGGACGGAGCGCCGCCCGCACGTCCAGAAGGAAGGCCAGCGCGGTGTCGGCGTCCAGATGGCGCTCATGGCACTCGTCCAGGATCACGGCGGCGACTCCGTCGAGCTCCGGCTCCCCCTGGAGGCGTTGCAGCAGCACCCCGGTGGTGACCACCTCGATGAGCGCTCCCGGACGGTGCTCGCCGCGGACCGTGACGCCCACCGAGCCCCCGACCCGTTCGCCCAGAAGCCAGGCCATCCGTCGCGCCGCGGCACGGGCCGCCAGCCGCCGCGGCTCCACGACCAGCACCTTCCCCTGACCGGCAGCGGGAAGGGAGCCTCCGGTGCGACCGGCGCGTCCGGCGCGCAGACCCGGGACGCCGGGGACCAGACCGGCGAGCGCGAGCGGGACGAACGTCGTCTTGCCGGTCCCGGGCGGCGCCGCCAGCACGGCCACGCCCCGCCGCTCCAGCGCGGCGGCCAGGGCGGGCACGGCCGCGCGAACCGGCAGGTCGATCGGGCGGGCGGCGGAAGGCACCGCACCAGTCTGCCGCGCGCCCCGGCGGCGCCATCCGGTCCCCCCAATGTGATAAATGCCACGGACCGATTTCCCCGCGAGCCTTGCGGTGATAGTTGCATCGCGCTTTACACAATTGCGGGCGAACGTTCTTTACCGCACTTCAACAAGCCGCACAGATGCTCCTGCGGCATCGGACACCGGCAATACCCCTTTCGCCGCGCATTGCCTTTCCGGTGGACTTCCGTAACCCGGGGTCGCCCGCGGGCCAATGCACCGTGTATCTCCATAATTAGCATCGTCATGGCAGGTGCGAGGAGGTCAAGATGTTCGGCAGCTCCATCTATCTCCGGGGACGGGAGGCGTTCACCGGTGGCTCTCCGCAGGCGGTCTATGAGGAGCTGTGGCAGCGTGACCGAAAGAGCAGATTGCGGAGACGAGCCATTCTGGCCGGGCTGACGCTGCTGTTGTGCGGGGCCCTGGTGAACGCTGTTTTCGGAACCATTGCGGCCTTGCTCGTTGCGGGAGCGGACGCCTGCGTCCACTGGCGCACCTACAACGCATCCAAGGTGTGGCGGCGCGGGCTGCGCGGTGAGGAGCGGATGGGCCGGCTGCTGCGCCTCACGCTGGAACGCCGCGGCCACCGCGTCCTGCACGGCCGGACCGTCCCCGGCCACGGCACCGCCGACCAGCTCGTGGTCGGGCCCGGCGGCATCTGGCTGATCCGCAACGACGCCTGGCATCCCGAGACGGAGATCACCTCGCATGGCGGCCGGCTGTTCGTGGACGGCCGCACCAAGTCGCAGATGGTGCGCGAGCTGGTCGAGGCCGCCGCCACCACCGGCCGCCTCCTCGCCGAGCGCGCCGGCATCGAGGTGAAGGTCGTCCCGGTCCTGGCGGTGCACGGCGGCAAGCTCCGCAAGGCCCCGTTCCGCGCGGACGGCATCACCCTCGCCTCGCCGCTGAAGCTGATCCGCTGGATCCACCGGAATCCGGTGGCCGACTTCTCCCCCGCCGACATCGACGCCATCACCCGGGCCGCGGTCCTCGCACTGCCCATCAGCCGCACGATGACCCCGGCCTGAAGGAGCCTGCCCGAAGGCTCCGCCTAAGAGACCCCCGCCTGAAGCAAGGCGGACGACACGACGCCTGAGAGGAGGAAAGGGGCGACAACAAGGAGAGGGAGCTTCCTCCAGCGGGGATGCCCACCATACAAGCGCGACCCCAAAACCGGCATCCCCGCCGGAGGCGGCCTCCACCCCCGCCGGACGCCTTCGTTCAGGTACGGGACGGAGCCGAGACGGCGCTTCTGCGCAGCCAGTACAGTCCCACGACCGGCAGCACCAGCGGGATGAAGCCGTACCCGCGCCCGTACACCGACCAGACCGTCGCGTCCGGGAACGCCGCCGGATCCGCGATGCTCAGCGTCCCCACGATCAGCACACCGGCCAGTTCGATCGACAACGAGATCAGCGCCACCCGCCGGGAGGTCCGTCCCCCCATGGCCAGCGCGACCGTGGCCAGGATGTAGACCACGGCGGCGAACGCCGACAGGGCGTAGGCCACCGGCGCCTCGGAGAAGCGCGTGGCGATCTGGACGCCCGCCCGCGCCCCGGCCGCCAGCGCGAAGATCGCGTACACCGCCACCAGCAGCCGTCCCGGACCGCTCCGCGTCGCCTCCCCCTGATCGTCGCCCCTCACGGACGGGGGCAGGGGCGAAGGGGAAGGCGCGGCGTCCGGCGCCACCGCCGGGGCGTCGTTCCGCTCGCGCTCAGCCAACGGTGCCCTCCCAGAGCTGCCGCGTCCGCACCACCATCACCGCGACCGAGAGGCAGGCCACGACGATCACGCCGGGACCCCAGCGGCTGCGTTCCAGCATCCCCCAGCCCGCCGCGGCGAGCGGGATGAGCAGGATCCCGATGAGGTAGCCGATGAAGGTGGCCGGCTCGGCGGGACCCTCGTCGCCGCCCAGCTTGACGAAGCCCACCACGGCCTGCGCGATCAGCAGCACCTCCAGCACGGCCAGCGAGCCGAGATGCCACAGGTCCATGGGACGGTCCCGCAGGGAGCCCACCAGGGCGTACACGGCCGCCAGCAGCGACACGGCGATGATCACCGTCGACAGGACGCTCGACATAGGACTCCGAGCCTACTACTACACCCTGTAGAGGACGCATCGGGTCACGTGGAGCGCGGACGTGGGATCATGGCTCGCGTGAACGCGCTCCAATCGCTGACCCTGGTCCGGCACGGCGAAAGCATCGGCAACATCGCCTACCAGGCGGTGCTGGGGACCGACGCCGAGGAGGTCGGGCTCGTCGAGCGCGACGCCGACATCCCGCTCTCCGAGCTGGGACGGGTCCAGGCGACGGCGCTGGGCCGCTGGCTCAGGGCGCTGCCCGCCGACGAGCGTCCGACGCGGGTGCTGTCGTCCCCGTACCTGCGGACCGCCGAGACCGCGCGCATCGCGTTGGAGGAGGCGTCCCTCGACGCCGAGATCCAGGTGGACGAGCGGCTGCGCGACCGCGAGCAGGGCGTCCTGGAGGGCCTGACGGTGCTGGGAGTGCACCGCCGCCATCCTGAAGAGGCCACGCGGATGAAGCGTCTCGGCAAGTTCTACTACCGCCCGCCCGGCGGGGAGTCCTGGGCGGACCTCGCGTTGCGCCTGCGCAGCCTGTACCGCGATGTGGAGCAGGACATGCCGGGCGAGCGGGTCCTGGTGGCGACGCACGACGCGATCGTGGTGATGACCCGGTACCTGGTGGAGGGCCTGTCCGAGGGCGAGATCATGAAGATCGAGAAGACGCGGGTGGCCAACTGCTCGGTGAGCCGGTGGCACCGCGACGGGGAACACCTGCGGCCGGTGTCGTACAACGAGACCGGCCACCTTTCCGGGATCCGCACCGCTCGGGCCTGATCGCCGGCGCCCGCCGATTCGGGAATTGCCGAAGAAGCCGGCCGGCAGCCGCCGTTCACAAAACGTGATCACACCATCGCATTGAGCGGTCACGACCCGCCGGGCGCGGCGCGATGACGCGGCGACGGCGTCCCCGGCGACGCCCGTAGTGACCTGGCAGGATCTGGCGCGCAACACCTGCGAAACATTTGCGGGGACATTCTCTGTTCGATTGGAATTCGCCTAAAGTTTAGGGGGCAGCCACCCGGTGTCTCGCCTTGAGGAGCCCTTCATGACCGTGCTGTTCCCGGTTCTGATCCGCCGCGCCGCCGCCGAGGCCGAGCGCCGTTTGCGGGCGGGCGCCGGCCTGCTCGCCGCGATCGCGGGAGAACCGGACCGCACGGACCATGAGGCCCTCCGGCGGCTGCTCGCCCAGGAGGCCAGGATCGACCGGCTCGAACGGCGCACCGACGAGCACGACCGCGAGCTGCGGGCCCTGCGCGCCGACCTCGACTCACTGATCGGCCAGCTCAACGAGCGGTTGCTGCCCCAGCTCGACGAGCGCATCCACGAGGCCGAGCGCGATCTCACCACGCTTGCCACGGGGCTGGTCCGTACCGGGCGGGAGACCGCGGCCCAGCGCTCCGGACTGGAGACCGTCGAGAACCGTTTGTCCGAACTGCGCGGAAGGCTCACCCGCTTGGAGCAGCGCGCCGGGCTCTGGCGCGACCTTCAGGCCAACATCGCCCGCATGGGCGACGACCTCGACACCCTTCGCTCCCGCCTTCCGGCCCGCCACCCCTCGGCGCCGCCCGCCGGGCCCGCCGCGATCGGCGACCCGCAGCCGCTGACCGGCACGGAAGCCTGATCCCGGCCGTACGCGGAGGCCGCCGACGGCACCGGCCGGCCGATCCCCCGCGTGCGACAGAATGAGGGCATGGATGATCGCCTCAACGACTCCTCCTCACCCGTCCGCGGATTCGCCAGCGACAACCACGCCGGCGTCCACCCGGAGATCCTGACCGCGCTGGCCGCCGCCAACGAGGGGCACCAGCCCGCCTACGGCGACGATCCGCACACCGCCAGGCTCCGCGAGGTGATGCGCCGCCATTTCGGTGAGCAGGCCGAGACGTACCCGGTGTTCAACGGGACGGGCGCGAACGTCGTGGGGCTGCAGGCGATGTCGGAGCGCTGGAGTTCGGTGCTGTGCACCGAGTCGTCCCACATCAACGTGGACGAGTGCGGCGCCGCCGAGAAGGTCGCCGGGCTGAAGCTGACGCCGATCCCGACGCCGGACGGCAAGCTGACCCCCGAACTGGTCGACCGGTACGCGTGGGGCTGGGGCGACCCGCACCATCCCCAGCCCAAGATCGTGTCCATCACGCAGAGCACGGAGCTGGGCACCGTCTACACCGCCGAGGAGATCGCGGCGCTCGCGTCCTGCGCGCACGAGCGCGGGATGCTGCTGCACATGGACGGCGCCCGCATCTCCAACGCCGCCGCCGCCCTCGACCTGCCGCTCCGGGCGTTCACCACCGACGCCGGGCTGGACGTGCTGTCGTACGGGGGCACCAAGAACGGGCTGATGGTCGCCGAGGCGATCGTCGTCCTGAACCCCGAGGCCGTTCAGGGCATCGAGTTCCTGCGCAAGATGGGGATGCAGCTGGCCTCGAAGATGAGGTTCCTGTCCGCCCAGCTCGTCGCCCTGCTGGACGGCGATCTGTGGCTGCGCAACGCGACGCACGCGAACACGATGGCCCAGCACCTGGCGCACGCGGTGCGGGCCGTGCCGGGCGTCCGAATCACCCAGCCCGTCCAGGCCAACGCGGTCTTCGCGATCATCCCGAAGGACGTCGCGGACCGCCTGCGCAAGCGCTACGCGTTCTCGACCTGGGACCACCGCACCGGCGAGGTCCGGTTCATGTGCTCGTTCGACACCACCGAAGGCGACGTCGCCGCCTTCGCCGCCGCGCTGGCCGACGAGATGACCGCCTGAGGCGGGGACCGAGCGAGCGCTCGATCGAGCCACCGGGTTATCGTGAGACCGAACTTGATTCGGTGCGAAGAGAGGCGGCCCCGATGGCCAACCGCACATTCGTCGTCGGCGTAGGCATGACCAAGTTCGAGAAGCCCGGATCCCGTGACTGGGAGTACCCGGACATGGCCAAGGAAGCGGTCGGCAAGGCCCTGGAGGACGCGGGCATCCCCTACGACCGCATCGAGCAGGCGTACGCGGGCTCCGCCTACGGTGCGATGGGGCAGCGCGCCCTCTACGAGACCGGCATGACCGGCATTCCCGTGATGACCGTCTCCAATGCCTGCGCCACCGGGTCCAGCGCGCTGTTCATGGCCCGGCAGGCGATCAAGGGCGGGCTGGCCGACTGCGCGCTCGCGTTCGGCATGGAGAAGATGCAGAAGGGCTCCCTGGGCGCCGGGGTGGGGCGGTCCAAGGTCACGATGATCGACCACCATCTGACCTCGATGACCGCCGGGCGCCCGTGGGAGGCCGACAAGGCGCCGATGCCGCAGATGTTCGGCAACGCGGGCCGGGAGCACATCGAGAAGTACGGCTCGGCCCCCGAGCACTACGCCTGGATCGGCTGGAAGAACCACAAGCACTCGGTGAACAACCCGTACGCCCAGTTCCAGGACGAGTACTCGCTCGACGACGTCAAGAACGCCCCGATGATCTACGACCCGCTCACCAAGCTGCAGTGCTCCCCCACCTCCGACGGCGCCGCCGCCGCGATCGTGGCGAGCGAGCGGTTCGTGGACGAGCACGACCTGTGGGAACAGGCCATCGAGATCGCGGGCCACGCCATCGCCACGGACGTCCCCGACAGCTTCGAGGACCACTCGTCCATCCGCGTCGTCGGCTTCGGCTGCTCGGAGCGCGCCGCCCGCACGGCCATGGACGAGGCCCAGGTCGGCATCGACGACGTCGACGTGATCGAACTGCACGACTGCTTCAGCGCCAACGAGCTCATCACCTACGAGGCCCTCGGCATGGCGGCCGTCGGGGAGGGCCACAAGCTGGTCGACGACGAGGCCACCACGTACGGCGGCAAGTGGGTCGTCAACCCGTCCGGCGGGCTCATCTCCAAGGGTCACCCGCTCGGCGCCACCGGAATCGCCCAGTGCGCCGAACTCACCTGGCAGCTGCGCGGCAAGGCGGGCAAGCGCCAGGTCGAGAACGCCCGCGTCGCCCTTCAGCACAACATCGGCCTGGGCAGCGCATGTGCCGTGGCCGTCTACAAGCCCGCCGCCTGACCCGCGCCTGAGCCCGCCCGCTGGAAGACGGCGGGCGGGCTCACGCGTGTTGGACATTAGACAAAAAATGACTCTTGTCTCATCATCGGAGAGGACGCGCGTCTTCATGGGAGGTGCGATGACCGTCTCCACCACCCCGTCCCGGACCGCGGCGACCGCCCCGCTCGGCCCCGGCTCGCTGCTGTGGTCGTACGCGGGCGACGTGCGGTCCCTGCTGCCCGGCGCCGCCGCCGGGCTCATGCAGCTCATGCATCCCGGCATCGGGGCGGGAGTGTCCGAGCACTCGGCGTTCTTCGACGCGCCGTTCGACCGCATCTACCGTTCGGTCCCGCAGATCTGGGCGACCATCTTCGCCCCCGACGCCGACCGCCGCGGACGCGCCATCCGCGACCTGCACCGCGCCATCGGAGGCGTGGACGAGCACCGCCGCCGCTACCACGCGCTCGAACCCGAGACCTACTGGTGGGCGCACGCCACGTTCACCTGGGAGATCTTCAAGGCCGCCGACGTCTTCCACCCCGGCACGCTCTCCGCCGAGGACCGCGAACGCCTCTACGCGGAGACGGTCACCTGGTACTCCCGGTACGGCGTCAGCATGCGTCCCGTCCCGCCGGACTACGCCTCGTTCCAGTCCAAGTTCTGGCACATCTGCGCCAAGCGGCTCGAACTCACCCCGGCCGCCGCCCGCGCCCTGGACATCGCCAAGCACGGATCCGACACCGTCTCCCTCATGCCGGTCGGCGGCGCCCGCCTGGAGCGCGCCGGCCGCCTCGTCGCCGAACGCCCGCTCCGCCTGGTCACCTTCGGCTGCCTGCCGTCGATCGTCCGGGACCGTTTCGACATCCCGTGGAGCCCCGCCGACCAGGTCCGGTTCGCCGCGCTCGCCATGGCCAACCGGCAGGGCTACCGCATGGTCCCCACCCGCCTCAACCACTGGACGCTCCGCAGCACACTCCGCTACATAGGCGCCCAGACCCGGCCGTACCGCTACCAGCCCGCCGCCTGACCGGGTGATCGTTCCGCCGGCCGTTGTTCGCCTCGGAGGCGGCGGCCGGTCGCGTACCCTTCAGACAACCGGTCCACAACTGAAGGTGTGGAGACGATCGTCGCCGGCGCCGAACGCGCGGCGGCCGCCGGGCTCGCGACCTCCGGCGGCGACGCCGCCGAAGCCCTCCCCTGTCCTTACGCGGCGCGGCGGCGGACACGCATCCGGTGGGCCTTGGCCGGTGTCCTCCCGGTCGCGCTCGCGACGGGACTGCTCATCCTCTACGGGGACGACCCGCTACGCGCCACGTCCATCGCCTTCCAGAACGTGCGCTGGGAGTATCTTCCCGCGCTCGCGATCCTCTCCGTCCTGCACTACGTCTTCGCCGCGATCGCGTTACGCGGGGCCGCCGGGCACCGGCTACCGCTGTTCAGGACGACGCTGGCCCAGTTCACCGCCGCCGCGGCCAACCGGGTCACCCCCAGCGGACTCGGCGCCGTCGCCGTCAACACCCGGTACCTGGTCAGCCACGGCATGCCGCTCGGGCGGGCCGCCGTGGCCGTCGCGTCCCTCCAGGTGGCCGGTGCGCCCGCCGACCTGATCCTGCTGGGCCTGCTCCTCCTCATCACGCAGGACTCCCGGATGGCGGAGACCGTGGCCGCGCACGCCGTCAGGCTCGCCGACCGGCTACCGCCCGCCCCGGCGCTCGCCGCCACGGCGGCGCTCCTGCCGATCATCGCCCTGCTGGCCCGCCCCTGCGCACGGTCCGCCGCGGTCGGGAAGGCGCTCGGCGGCGTGACGGACCTGTGCCGCCGCCCCGGCGACCTGGCCATCACGCTCGCCGCGTCCGCCGCGACGACCTGCGTGCTGGGCGTGGCGTTCGCGTTGAGCGTCCTCGCCGTGCCCGGCACCGCCACGCCCGACGACATCCTCCCGCTGCTGGTCGCCTACCTCGTGGGCGCCGCCGCGGGCGCCGCCCTGCCCGCCCCCGGCGGCCTGGGCTCCACCGAGGCCGCCCTGGTCGGCGCCCTCGCCGCGGTCGGCATCTCCGCGGGGACGGCGGTGCAGGCCGTCCTGCTGTTCCGTGTCGTCACCTACTGGGCGCCCGTCCCGATCGGCCTGCTCACCTGGCGCACCCTCCGCCGCGCCGTCAGTCCCGCACCAGCTCTTCCAGGAACGTCTGGAACTCCGAACTGATCGACACCTCCAGGGCATCGCCGTCCGCCTCGACCGCGCCCGCCAGCCGCAGCTCCCCGTCCCGCCACCAATAGACGTTCGGGCTCACCGAGCGCGGCCCCTCCCGATAACCCGCCCAGGCCAGCCGGATCAGCAGGTTCATCGCGCCGGGCACGTCGTCGCCGTCGACCGGGCAGGCATGGACCACCCCCTGCGCCGGCACAGCGATCAGCGCTCCCCTCGTCCCGGTGACCGGATAGTCGCCCGCCCACAACGCGTGCGCGGTCACGTACGCCGTCTCGCCGCCGAGCGAACAGATCCGCACACCATCGAGGGTCCCGTCCTCGACCTCAAGAGGGCCGTCCGCGCGCACGTTCTCACGCGCGATCCGGAACAACTCCTCGGCCTCCACCCCCCAGGCCCCGGCCACCTCGACGTTCACGATCATCAGCGAGGTCGGCCTGTCCACCACCAGGATCTCGATCAGCCCCGGCGCCACCGCCCGCCGCACCACCTCCAGGTCCGTACGGAAGTCGTCGGTGTACAGGCGGGTCCGGAGCAGCGACCGGACGACCGAGAAGTCCCCAAGGTCGAGCACCTCATCGTCCTCGACCTCCGCCGTGGCGATCAGCGACCCCACGAAGTCGGAGACGAAAGCCGGCCACTGCTCCTCAGGCTTCTGCGCGACCCACTGCCGCAGATTGGTCAGATACATCCGCACCGGCTTCGCCCGCCCGGGCCGCGTCACCGCAAGCTCGTCCTCACCCACAACCGAGTACGCGTACCCGTGGTGCTCCAACACCACCCCCACCAACCCGACCAACGGATCCCCACCACGCGACCACGTCACGACAACCCCCACCTCCACCCAACCAGAGCCCCCTCAGCCTAGACGACCCCTCCGACACCATCACCAGAACAACAATTCACAAATCACCGCGCGCCGCACTCCTCAGGAAGCCGACATCCACAAATACCGACACCCGCTCGCCGACACCTACAAGTCCAATCCAGCGAAAAACAGAGACGATGGCGACCGACCCCCGTCGGCGCCACCAAATGCCCCACTCGCACAGGCACCAAAAACGGCGCTCGACCTCCAACGCCACGCCGACCATTGCCTTGCCGACGCAAGGACCTCAAACCGAAAATCCGCCACCCATATCCGCGACTCTCACCCCTCCAAACCGGAGTACCTCGACCTGACAAGGGAAACTCCACTATTTCCCGATCCCCTTCACCTCCTGGACGAGCCAACCGTTGCCGTCGGGGTCCTTGAACGACACGAAGGAGGCGTAGTCACGTCGCTGCGGGTCCGCTCCCGGCCGCATTCCGCCCTCGTCGAAGTGGAAGGGTTCACTGACTTCCACCCCTTGCTCGATGAGCGCCGCACGGGCGGCATCGAGGTCCGTGACGACGAGGTGCATTCCCTGAGCGGAGCCAGGCTCCGCCTTGGCGACCCCTGCGCCGATCGAGATCGAGCACGCCGACCCCGGCGGCGTCAACTGGACGATGCGGAAGTCCTCCCCCGCGCGATAGTCGGTGTCCACGTTGAAACCTAGCTTCTCGGCATAGAAAGCCCTGGCGACATCGACATCCGAAACAGGCACGACCACCACTTGAAGCTTCCAATCCATGGTTTCACCTTCCTTGACCCAGTTACCCCTCGGAACGGTCACCTTCTCGTACAAATAACACCAAGCAACCAGTTTCCACGCTTAACAGACCTACGCACCAATCCCAGAACGAACTCGCCTTCCGGACCCCACGCCGATCTGTTCAACCCAGGCTGTCAGCACACCGCACTCACCTCACCAACGACCCGTCCCAGGAACCGGCAACCCAACAATGCCGCGCACACGACATCGCAAACCAACACCGCAGCCACTCGCGACCCCCAGCCCTGCCACCCCGCCATGGCAGGCCGCCTGACCACTACCGATCTGCCACCACCTGTCAGCGCCCCCTTGAATCAACGACGATCCGCCAGGCAGGCCCGAGACCAGCCATCGCACCGAGCCCCAACGGCGCTCAGCTCCGTCAGCCACCCCCTCAACCACGAACAGGACACCCCACCAACCGCAAGCAGGAGACCCATCGACCACAGCCAAGGCGAACCCTGACCACAGCAACAGCGAGGGGCCGGCCGCAAACAGGCCCGTCTACCGACCACAAGCAAAACGGGCCACCGTCCAGAAACAACATCGAGACCCGGCTGCAAGCAGGACAGATTCCCGCCACGAGCAAGACAACCCACCAACTTAGGTGGTTCGGCGTCTGCGGAGGCGGGTCAGGTGGGTGGCGATGCGGTCGAGCGTTCTGTCGGACGGGTGCCATCCTCGGTGTAGGAGGGCGGTCAGCAGGGCTTCGAGGTAGGGCGCGGGGTGGGGCAGGAAATCCCTGGTGACCGGGATGATCTCCCAGCCCGCCTCTCGTGCGAGCCAGCGGCGCCGGCCCTCGTCTCTGGCTCGGGCTCGGGCGCCGAGGTGGTGGGGCTCGCCGTCGTACTCGATCCCTAGCCGGAACCGCTCGTAACCGAGGTCGATGTAGAAAGGGTCGCCTCTGGGCCCCGGTACGGGGATCTGGGTACGGGGTCGCGGGAAACCGGCTTCGATGATGGCGAAGCGCACTCGGCTCTCGCCAGGTGAGGCCGCGCCTGCGTCCCCCAAGCGCAGCACTTCGCGTAAGCGTGAGGAGTTGCGGTATGCGGGGAGTTCACCAGCCATGCGCCGGAGGTTCGCGCGTGCGACGCCTGCTCGGAGGAACTGGTCGAGCCCGGCCACCGCTTCTGCGCGCGGGAGCCAGCGGGCGCAGTCGAGGGCCGTCCTGGTCAGGGAGGTCACGTGTATGCCCGACTCCTCAACGACATGGGACGGTGGGACGTGCGCGACGTCGAGGAGGTCGATCTCGAGCCGCGTCAGGCCGGAGCTGGGCGGTAGGAGGTCGAAACCCCAGATCCAGGCGGCGGTCCGTCGTGCTACGACCGCGGGAGGGGCGAGGCGCCCGATCAGAGCGGCGCGAGCGGCGGTGGTGGACACCTCATCGGGGTCGGAAGGGGCGATCGTGAGACCGGCGAGTCGCCAGCCGATGCTCGTCGTCATGCCATCGATGCTCCGCGCCCGTCCAGGTTGATCAGAAGAGCCCGCCGGGATTGTGGATGACTCTCATGTCCGGGTCGGGCGGCCGTGCGTCATAGAAGTCCCGTCGTCGATCAAGAGCCGGTACCCTGCTTGCCTCAAAGCGGCGATTTCTGGCAAGGCGGGATAGAACGGGGACAGGCATGGCCAGGGACAGCGCGCGTTCCAGGATGGTCGCCACCGGCGACGAGCACCGCGTCACCCCTGCGGAGCTCTTCTTCGATCTGGTCTTCGTCTACGCCCTCATCCAGATCACCTCGCTGCTCGCAGAAGACCCGACGCCACTGCGGCTGCTCGGCGGCGCCGTCGTGATCGGTCTGCTGTGGTGGTGCTGGTGCTGTTTCGCCTGGCTGGGCAACGTCGTACGCGCGGATACCGGCGCGCTGCTCGGCGTGCTGCTGGTCGTGATGAGCGCGGTCCTGATCGTCTCCCTCACCGTCTCCGAGGTGTACGCGGACGCGGAGGGCGGTGTGGACGCGCCATTGGTGTTCGTCCTGTGTTACGGCCTCCTCAGGACGCTGCACCTGACCGCGTACTGGATCGCGCATCCCAACGACTTGCAGCTCCGTGCCGTCCTGCGCCGGACGGCGCTGACATCGGTGGCGCCGCCGTTCCTGCTGCTGCTGATCGGGAGTGCTTTCAGTGGCGCCACGCAGATTCTGATCTGGCTCGGCGCGCTGGTCCTCGACTATGTGGCGATCTATCTCGTCGGAGGGTCCGGCTGGCGGGTGACCTCGCCCGGGCACTTCGCCGAACGCCACGGCCTGATCCTGATCATCGCGTTGGGCGAGTCCATCATGGCGATCGGCGTCGGCGTGCGGGGCTTCCCCATCACCGTTGAGGTGCTGGCCGGGGCGGTGGCCGCGCTGCTCATCGCCGCCGGGCTGTGGCGCTTGTACTTCAGGCGGCTGAGCGCCGATGCCGAGGAACGTTTGACAGCCCTGGACGGCGACGAACGTACCTTGCTGGCCAGCCACGTGTACACGTTCCTGCACCTGCCCTTGGTCGCCGGTGTCGTTCTCACCGCGCTCGGCGTGGAGACGGCGCTTCACCAGGTGGCCGACACCGAACACTACGACCTGTCGGAGCCCCTGCATGGTGTGGAGGGGTGGTCACTGGCCGGGGGCGTGGGGCTGTTCCTATTGGCTGCGGCGGCCATCCGGATGCGGATCGGAGGGCGACCGCCGATCGTCCTCATTGTGAGTGGCGTGCTGGCCTTGTTTGCTGGGCTGGTCGTAGTTCTGATCCCTGCGTTGCTGGCGCTGGTGTTGCTCGCGGCGGCGACAGCGGGTGTGACCGCCTTGCACGGACGCACAACGCGGCCGACTGAGCCGAAACCACAGGAATCGGCGCAATAGGCAGCACGCCCGCAACTGCGCTGCCTCGCGCGAGGCGATAAGCGTCGTCGTGGCTCAGCGTTGCGCGACGGCCCACTCCCCTATCCGCTTGATGAGGTCGGGTGTGGCCGCGACCTCGGCATGCCCGAAGCCGGGCTCGATCCATAGTTCGCGCGGGTCGCGCGCCGCGCCGTACAACTGATGGGCGTGTTCCAGCGGAAGGAACGGATCCGCATCGCCATGGACGATGAGCAGGGGCACTGGAGCGATGCGGGGCGCCACAACGTACGGTGCCTCGGGCTCTGGATTCCATCCCCTTGAGGCGACGCGCGTACCTCTGGCGAGGCGCACGGCAAGGCGGCCCATGCGGCGCTCTATCACCCAGTGGACGCGCCGCATCGGCACTGTCTCGCGGTAGTACCAGCGTGCCGGCGCACTGACGGAGACCACGGCGTCGATGCCTCCGTGCAGGGCGGCGTGACGTACGGCCACGGCACCGCCCAGGGAGAAGCCGGTGACCACCACGCGCTCATAGCCACGGCGCCGGGCTGCGGCCACGGCGGCGTCGACGTCCAGGATCTCTCGGTCACCCACCGTAGAGTGGCCGCCTGAGCGGCCGTGACCGCGGAGATCCAGCCCGATCACACCCCCGTGCGAGTTGAGCGCGCTGGTGATCCGCCGCAGGATCGGCTGGCGCCAGGAGCAGGTGAAACCATGCGCCACCACGATGCACAACCCGGTGTCACCAGGACTGTGGCCTGCGTCGATACGTACGCCGTCCTGGGTGAACAGCGTCAGCGGCTCGGGATCCCTCACGCCCATATCATCGCGGAATTTCGTGAATGTCCGAATGGCGGGTCGCCGCCGCGAACGGTGATGGTCGACACGACCTGAGTCGTACCCCGGCCATCGGCGACATTCCCGCGACGCCACGACCGACGCCACCGGGCGGGCATGGTCACTCTCCGTGATGGGCAGAAAAAATCTTGTCGAGGGCCGTCGGAGAATCCGTGCGCCGTGCGATGGAGGGGTATGGGACGGCCGAGACAGCAGGTGGAGCCGGACCCGGGCCCGGCGCTGCTCGCGCTGTACGACGAGGCGCTGCCCGAGGTCTATGGCTACCTCCTGTCGCGGTGCGGGAAACGGGCCCTGGCCGAGGACCTCACCGCGGAGACGTTCCTCGCCGCGGTCGAGGCCGTCCGCAAGGAATCGCCGCCGGAGATGTCCGTCGCCTGGCTGGTGGGGGTGGCACGGCACAAGCTGGCCGACCACTGGCGGCACGCGGCACGGGAGGAGCGCGGGCTGCGCGCCGTCGACGGCGGGCAGGACGGCGCCGACGACCCGTGGGACGAGCGCCTGGACGCGCTGCTGGCCCGGCAGGTCCTCGGCGCGCTGGGGCCGCACCACCGGGCCGCGCTGACGCTGCGCTACCTGGACGGGCTGACGGTTCCGCAGGTCGCCGCCCACCTGGGCCGCACCCTGCACGCCACCGAGGCGCTGCTGGTACGGGCGCGGGCGGCGTTCCGCCGGGCCTATGACGAGCACTGCACTGGAGAGGAGGGCCGCGATGACTGACCCACTAGAGGCCCTCCGCATGCCGATCACCCCCGTCGATCCCGATCCGGAATTCGCGGCGAGGCTGCGCGAACGGATTCGGCAGGAGCTGCTGCGACCTTCAGGAGGCACGACCATGACCGCGAGCACCGAAACGACCCCGGACACCGCGCCCGGCACCGTTTCTCCGCTGGAAGCCCATGTCCGTTCACTCACGCCCTACCTCTGCGTCGAAGACGGCAGGCGCGCCATCGACTGGTACATGCGGGTGCTGGGCGCCCGGCAGCACGCGGAACCCGTGGTGATGGAGGACGGCCGCGTCGGCCACGCCGAACTGGCCATCGGCGACTCCGTGCTGATGCTGGCCGACGAATGGCCGGAACTGGGCCTGCTCGGCCCCAAGGCCCGTGGCGGCCCCAGCCAGTCGATCTACCTCCGCGTCCCGGACGTCGACGCGGTCGTCGCCCGCGCCGTCCGGGAGGGTGCCGAGCTGGCCCGTCCCGTCGCGGACTACCCGCACGGCCGCAACGGTGTGATCAACGACCCGTTCGGCCACCGCTGGATGGTGACCTCCCCGCCCGGGGTCCCGTCCCGTCCCCGGCACGGTGACGTCACCTACGCCTCACTCCAGCTCCCGGACGCCGATCGGGCCGCCGCCTTCTACGGCTCCGTGCTGGACTGGCGCATCGTGCCCGGCGGCATGGCGGAGAGCCGCCGGATCGAGGGACTGCCCACCCAGCACCTCGGCATCTGGGGCGGCCAGGAGCACCCCACCATGTTCCTCTGCTTCGCGGTCGACGACGTTCACCAGGCGGTTCGCCGCGTCCGTGAATCCGGCGGTGAGGCCGAAGAGCCCAACGAGGAACCGTACGGCACCATCTCGATGTGCACCGATGACCAGGGCCTCACCTTCGCCGTCTGCGAGGACACCACCGGCGCGGGCACCGCGAGCCCGTCCCGTCCGGCCACCCCGGCCGCGGGTGAGGTCACGTACCTGACCATAGAGGTCCCCGACTCCGCCCGCGCCCGAGCCTTCTTCGGCGCCGTCCTCGGCTGGGAGTTCGTCCCGGGCCGCGTCCCGGACGGCTGGTCGGTCCGGTCGCACGGCGGCGGCGAGGTGTACCCCATGACCGGCATGCACGGCGGCCACGACAGCTCGACCGTCGTCCCCGTCTACGCCGTCCAGGACATCGACGCCGCCGTAGCCCGCGTCCGCGCCGCCGGCGGCACCGCCTCCGACCCCGAAAGTCACCCCTACGGAACCCTCGCCGAATGCACCGACGACCAAGGCACCCGCTTCTACCTGGGCGATGTGTAACGGCACCAACGAGCCACGGGCCTCCACCGCCAGCCCACCTACAAGCTGACAAGCGCAAGCACCATAGGCGCCAACCAGGCACGACCGGTCCCTTGGTGTCAGAACCTGGGCAGCGTTGCCGGGCCCTTCCCGGCAGCGTTCGCCGCCATGGATCGTCGGCGGTCTCTGCGGTGGCTGGTATGGGGTGGGTG